>JAFAVH010000253.1 GCA_019242655.1 Methylobacteriaceae bacterium | reverse complement strand
GCTCCGCGTCGCCAAGCGCTTGGAGAAGGACGGCATCAAGCTCGGCGATCGCGTCGGCACGCTTGCATGGAACACCTGGCGCCATCTCGAAGCCTGGTACGGGATCACCGGGATCGGCGCCGTCTATCACACGGTGAACCCGCGCCTCTTTCCGGATCAGATCGCCTGGATCGTCGGTCATGCCGGCGATCGCGTGATGATGACCGATCTTACGTTCGTTCCGATTCTCGAAGGGCTTGCGGACAAGCTGCCGAGCATCGAGCGCTACGTCATTTTGACCGACGCGGCGCACATGCCGCAGACCAAACTGAAAAACGCGGTCGCTTATGAGGATTGGATTGCCGAGGTCGACGAGGACTTCACGTGGATGGCGTTCGAGGAGAATACGGCTGCGGGCCTCTGCTACACGTCCGGCACAACGGGCGATCCGAAGGGCGTGCTCTATTCGCATCGCTCCAACGTGCTTCACTCGTTGGCACTGTCCGGCATCGATGCGCTGGCTTTGAGCTCCTCCGGCTCGATCCTGCCGGTCGTGCCGATGTTCCACGCAAATTCGTGGTCGCTCGCATTCTCGGTGCCGATGGCCGGCTCGAAAATGGTCATGCCCGGCGCGAAACTCGACGGCGCTTCGATTTACGAACTGCTCGACAAAGAAGAAGTGACGATGACCGCCGCTGTGCCGACGGTCTGGCTCATGCTCCTGCAACACATGCAGGCAAACAACCTCAAACTGCCGCATCTCAAGCGCGTGATGATCGGTGGCTCCGCCTGTCCGCGTGCAATGATCGAGACATTCGAGAAGGATTACGATGTCGAGGTCTTCCACGCCTGGGGCATGACCGAGATGAGCCCGGTCGGAACGCTTGGCTCGATGAAGCACAAGGTCGCGAGCCTCGAAGGCGATCCGCTCTTCGATCTCAAGGCAAAGCAGGGGTTCGGCTTCTTCACCGTCGACATGAAGATCACCGACGACGACGGCAAGAGCCTGCCCTGGGACGGCAAGACGTTCGGCCGCTTGAAGGTGAGGGGGCCGGCAGTCGCGCGCCGCTATTTCAAGCTGGAAGACACGGAAATCCTCGACGAAGAGAGTTACTTCGATACGGGCGACGTCGCGACGATCGATCCCGACGGCTACATGCAGATCACCGACCGCGCCAAGGACGTGATTAAGTCCGGCGGTGAGTGGATTTCCTCGATCGATCTCGAAAACCTCGCTGTCGGACATCCTGATGTCGCCGAAGCGGCCGTCATCGGCGTGCACCACCCGAAATGGGACGAGCGGCCGTTGCTCGTCATCGTCAGGAAGGAGGGACGCGAGCCGCAGCCTAACGAGATATTGCAGTTCATGGACGGCAAGATCGCCAAATGGTGGATGCCGGATGATGTGCAATTCGTCGGCGAAATCCCGCATACGGCGACCGGCAAGATCAACAAGCTGAAGCTGCGCGAGGCTTTTCGCGACTATCGCCTGCCGACGGCGTAAGGGCCACGCATGAGCGCTACTTCTGGCACGAAATGGCGCGCCGCTGCTTTCTCCCCAGGAATGGGATAGACTGCGCGCGATTTGCGGGGGCTGATCCGAGGCCGAAGGACAGATGCGTCGCCTGATCATTGAGGAACCCTATTCGCGCGCCGCCCTGTGGAGCCGGCGGCTCGCTTTGTTCTCGCTGGCGGTCGGCGCAATCGCGATCATTCTCGCGCGCAGCCAGGCCGTCGATCCCACCGCGACCCTGTCGGTGTTTGCCGGCGCGATCCTCGTTGCGTGTCTCGCGCTGCTTTTTGCCGGCACGGCGGCGGTAATCATCTGGCGCACCGGGCGACGCGGCGCCAGCGTCGTCGCGAGCGGCATTTTTCTTGCCGCGCTGCTCCTTTGCTATCCTGCTTATCTCGCGGCCAATGCGGTGCGGCTGCCGCTGCTCAACGACGTGTCGACCGATCTCGTCGACCCGCCGCAATTCTCGCGCTCGAAAATCGCGCTCGCGGCGCGCAACCAAAGCACGCCGGAGGTTCTGCCGCCGCAAGTGCGCCAGGAGCAGCGCCTCGCTTATCCCAATATCCAGCCGATTCTGCTCGATCAGGAGGCGGACGAAGCTTATCAGCTGGTGCAGCGCGCGATCGCCGCGCGCGGCTGGAAAATCGTCGAGCAAACGCCGCCCGGCGGCAGAATCGGCGTCGGCCATATCGACGCGGTCGACCGCACGCTCATTATGGGATTTCCGGCCGACGTGACGATCCGGATGCGACCGCTTGCCGGACAGACGCGTGTCGATGTGCGCTCAGTGTCGCGCGTCGGGCGCCACGATTATGGTTCGAATGCGCAGCGCATTACGAAATTCGCGGCGGAAATCCAGAGCCAGCTCGACGCGGCGAAGTGATCAATTGCCTGGGGCGTAATGCGCGGCGAGTGTCGGCGCGCCATCGGCGCGCACAACGCCGCGTGCGACGAGATCTTCGAGATGCGCAAGCACCGAAAGCGCCGCCGCGCCCTTGAGCCGCGCGTCGAGCCCCTCGTAAATGCGCTCGACCATGTCGGGAATGCGCGTGTCGCCGGCTTTGATGCGGGTAAGGATTGCCGCTTCGCGTTGATGGCGATGATGGATCAACGCGCGCACATAGCGCTGCGGCTCGCGCACCGGGCCGCCATGTCCCGGCCAATAGATCGTCTCGGATCGGGCGCGCAGCTTTTCGAGCGAGGCCATGTAATCGTTCATCGAGCCGTCGGGCGGCGCGACGATCGAGGTCGACCAGCCCATGACGTGATCGCCGGAGAACAGCGCCTTCTCTTCGCGCAGCGCGAAAGCGAGATGGTTCGAAGCATGTCCCGGCGTGGCGATTGCTTCGAGCGTGAAGCCGGGGCCGTCGAGCGTGTCGCCATCTGACAGGATGCGCGACGGGCGGTAATCCGTATCGTGCGCGGAATCGAGACCAGACGCTTGCGCGTTGGCGCGGCGCGGCTCGTATGGGCGGCAGCCGACGATCGCCGCGCCGGTCGCGGTTGCAAGCGCGCGCGAGGCCGGCGTATGATCGCGATGCGTATGCGTGATGACGATATGTGCAACGCGCTCGCCCTTTGTTGCGGCGACGAGCGCGGCGACATGATCCGCATTGTCCGGCCCCGGATCGATGATCGCGACCTCGCCGCGGCCGACAATGTAAGTGCATGTGCCGGTGAAGGTGAACGGCCCGGGATTGGGGGCAAGCACGCGGCGGATCAATGGCGAGACCTGCTGCACTTCGTCCGGCTTCGGATCGAAATTGCGCTCGAAGGGGATGTCGTCGTCGGCCATGCGCTCTCCGGTCGCGGGAAGATAGCGTTATACATGACTTGGCCAAATCATTGCGAGCGGAGCGAAGCAATGACAGGTCAATGAAAATTGCGGCCCTTCGGCAGCATTTCTTTCATCCCGGTTTGCACGAGCCGTTGCGCATGCGCGGTGATGTCGGCCTTGATACGCAGGTTCTGCGGGCGCTTGACCTCGTCCGCGCGCGCGAGCGCCGACAGGCCGGCGCCGCGTCCCGATAGTAAGCCGAGCAGCGGCGTCAAATCCTCCATTTGCTCTGCGATGACATGGATCACGCCGGATTCGTTCTGCAGTCGGCCGGTGACGGCAACGAAACGCGCGCCAATGACGAGCGCGCGCAGCCGCTCGTAGACTTTCGGCCAGACAATAATATTGGCGATGCCGGTCTCGTCTTCGAGCGTCATGAAGATGACGCCGCTCGCCGAGCCCGGACGCTGACGCACGAGCACCAATCCGCCGACGATGGTGCGCGGATGCTTTGTCGCGTCGATCGCCGCAAGAGTAGCGGCCGGCAGAATATTGCGCGCGGCAAGATGATCGCGGACGAACGATACGGGATGGGCTTTCAACGACAGCGTCAGGTGGCGGTAATCCTCGACGACCTCCTCGCCGGGGAGCATTGGCGGCAGATGCGCGTCGGGCTCGAGCGGCGTAAAGGCGAGGGCGCGCAAAAGCGGCAGGTCGTCCTTGTCGCCGGCGCGGTTCAGGCCGCGCACGGCCCAGAGCGCATCGCGCCGCGATAGGCCAAGGGAAGAGAAGGCGTCTGCTTCGGCAAGGCGTTCGAGCACACTAGGCGAGAGGCCGGTACGCAGCCAGAGATCACGCACCGAATCGTAGCCGCGGCCACGTTGCTCGGCCAGAAGATTCATGTCGTCCTCTTCAAGGCCCTTGATCTGACGAAAGCCGAGACGCACCGCATGTTTGGATTGGATGTGATCCTTCATGCCGGCATGGCGCGAATGCAAAACGCCTTTCGAGCCGTCTGCGGCAAAAACTTCCAGCCGGTGATCCCATTCGGATTCGTTGATGTCGACCTCGCGCATCTCGATGCCGTGCTCGCGTGCGTCGCGCACGAGCTGCGCCGGCGCATAAAAGCCCATCGGCTGCGAATTGAGGATCGCCGCCGCAAACACATCGGGATAACGGCACTTCATCCAGGCCGAGGCATAGACGAGATTGGCGAACGAAGACGCATGGCTCTCGGGAAAACCGTATGTACCGAACCCTTCGATCTGCTGGAAACAGCGCTCTGCAAAATCGCGCGGGTACTCCTTCGCGACCATGCCTTCGATCATTTTTGTCTTGAGCTTGCCGATCGTTCCGGCGCGCTTGAACGTCGCCATCGCGCGGCGCAATTCGTCGGCTTCGCTTGGGGTAAAACCGGCCGCGACAATAGCAATTCGCATTGCTTGTTCTTGAAATAGAGGAACGCCAAGCGTGTTTTTCAGGACATCCTCCAGCTCCGGCGATGGGTATTCAGGTTTCTCCTTACCCTCGCGTCGGCGCAAATAGGGATGCACCATATCGCCCTGGATCGGTCCGGGGCGAACGATCGCCACTTCGATAACAAGGTCGTAGAAATCCTTTGGCTTCAGCCGCGGCAGCATCGACATTTGCGCGCGGCTCTCGATCTGGAACACGCCGATCGTGTCGGCGCGCTGTATCATCGCGTAGACGCAAGCCTCTTCCGGCGGAAGTGTCGCGAGCGTCGGCTTAAAACCATAATGGCGCTGAAGCAGCTCGAACCCCTTGCGCAGAACAGTCAGCATGCCGAGGCCGAGCACATCTATCTTCAGGATTTTCAGCGCGTCGAGATCGTCCTTGTCCCATTCGACCGTTGTGCGATCCTCCATCGCCGCATTGGCGATCGGCACGACCTCGTCAAGCCGCGTGCGGGTGATGACGAAGCCGCCGGTATGTTGCGAAAGATGCCGCGGAAAGCCGGCAAGCTCGCCGGCAAGCGCGATCGCTTGTGCCAAGCGCGGCTCGCGCGGATCGAAACCGAGACGTTTCGCTTCGGAACTATCGATCGCGCCGGACCACCAGCCCCACACCGTGCCGGAGAGCGCCGACACCATATCTTCCGAAAGGCCGAAGACTTTGCCGACTTCGCGAATCGACGAACGTGTACGATACGTGACGACGCTTGCAGCCAGACCGGCGCGCTCGCGGCCATACTTTCCGTAGATATACTGGATGACCTCTTCGCGCCGCTCGTGCTCGAAATCGACGTCGATGTCGGGCGGCTCGTCGCGCGCATCGGAGACGAAGCGTTCGAACAGGAGCGTGTGCTTGTCCGGATCGACTTCGGTAATGCCGAGGCAGTAGCAAAGGACGGAATTTGCCGCGGAGCCGCGGCCCTGCGCAAGAATGCCTTTCTCTTTGGCAAAGCGGACGATGTCGTAGACGGTCAGAAAGTAAGCCGGATATTTCTTCTCTTTGACGAAGGCGAGTTCCTTGGCGATTCCGGCTTTGATTTTGTCCGGCACGCCCTTGGGATAGCGGCGTTTTGCACCCTGCAAGACGAAAGCTTCGAGCGCGTCCTGCTCGGTCGCATAACCGGCACAGATTTCGTCGGGATAGTTGAACTGCAATTCATCGAGCGAAAATTCGATCCCGTCGAGAAAGCGGATCGTCTCGTCGAGCGCTTGCGGCAAATCCTCGAAAAGCCGCGCCATCTCCGCAGCGCCTTTGAGATGCCGCTCGGCATTGGCTTCGAGGAGAAAGCCCGCGATATCAAGCGTGACGCCCTCGCGAATACAGGCAACGATATCGGCGAGCGCGCGGCGCTCCGGCGCATGCATGAGGACGTCGTTGGTGGCAAGAAGCGCCAGGTTCTGCGTGCGGGCGAGCGCGGCACGCCGCGCCAGATCGGCGCGCATATTGCGGCCGTAGCTGGCGCTGGCCGCGAGCCAGACGCGACCGGGCGCGGCGTCGGACAATTTTGCGAGAAACGCGCAGTCATCCGGTGCGCCCGCATCCATGACGATCAGCTGCTGTCCGTCGATATACTTAAAAAGATCGTCGCGCGTGAGATGGCATTCGCCTTTCGGCGCGCGGCGATTCCCCTCGGTCAAGAGCCGCGTCAGGCGGCCATACGCCTCGCGATCCTTGGGATAGACGACAATGTCGGGCGTGCGGTCGCGAAAAAATAGTCGCACGCCGGTGATGACGCGAAAATCTTTGCCAGCCTTGTCCTTATTGTTGCGCAGGAAGAGATGCGCGCGGACGACTCCGGCAAGCGAATTGCGGTCGGCGATGCCGATGCCGGCAAGTTTGATTGTAATCGCCGCGGCGACGAGCTCTTCGGGATGCGAGGCGCCGCGAAGAAAGGAAAAATTCGTCGCGACCGCGAGCTCGGCGTAGCGCGGCGCGGGAAGGGGAGCGGACTCGCTCATCCGAACAGACCGTGCAAAAACCAGCGGGGTTGCGCCGTCTCGGTTGTGTAGAGGCCCTCGCGGAAGAGCCAGAATCTTTGGCCGAAAGAATCTTCGGCGCGGAAATAATCGCGCGTCAGCGCTGCTTCTTCATGCTTCCACCATTCCGGCGCGATGCGCTCGGGGCCTTCGATCGCGGCGATGTCGTGCCAGACGCGCCGCCAGCGGATTCTTGCCGGCGGTCCATCGGGAACGGGCGCGATTGCATCGATCGGCTCGGGCGGCTCGAAAAGTTTCAACGGCCGCGTGGGCAGGAGGTCTGCGCTTGCGGAGAAAGAAAACTCCGCGTCGCTTTTCTGTCCCGATCGCTTCCGCGTCTGTGCCGCGGGCACGGCGGCAACGGCAAATTCGGGAATATGCGTTTCCTGTTGCTCGAAACGCAGCACGCGCCAGAGCCCGAGCCGCGCACCGAGCCGATCGATGAGATCGGCGAGATCGGCGGAATGATTGCCGCCGCTCGCCTCCATGCCGATCGCCAACGCCGATTGCGGCATGCGCGCGCGCTCGATCTTGATCGCCGCCAACCGCACGACGTCAAAACCGTAGCCCGTATCGAGATCTTCTTCACCGGCGGCTTCGATCCGCTCGCGGAACAGCCGTGCAATGAGCTTTGGATCGCGCAACGGCCGGCTCGTGCCGGCAGAGAGGTGCTTTACGATTCCATCGACGCGAAACAGACTGACATCGATCTCGCGCGCGCCTTCATCATGCCGCTCGAGCAATATGCAGAGTTCGTGCGCGAGGCCCGATATGGTCACCTCGATGTCCGCGCGCCGCGCGATGCCTTCGGCGAAGCGCCGCTCGACGAGATAGGCCGGCGTCTCGAAGCGCGGCGACAGCGGATCGCCGCGCACCCCTAGGATCGCATCGAGCCGCGCGACGACATCAGCCCCGAACCGCGCCGCGATTGGCGCGCGCGGGCGCATGAGGAGATCGCCGATGCGGCGCAGGCCCGCCTGCGCCAACGCGGCGATCGTCCCGGCCTCGATGCGCAAGGCGGCGATCGGCAGATCGGCGACAAGCTTGTGCAGGCCGCATTCCTGCATGTCCGCCGGCACAAGCTCGACATCGGCAAACCGCGCCAGCGCCCAGGCAAGCGCCGGATTTGGCGCGAGCGCAGCGCGCGCGGCAAATCCTTGCGCTTGCAGTGCAGCGGCGATCTCATGAAGCAACGCGCGTTCGCCGCCGAAGAGATGCGACGCGCCGCTGACATCGAGGAGCACGCCGTCGGGTGCATCGAGTGCGGCAAGCGGCGTGAAGCGGCGGCACCAATCGGCGATCGCGGCGAGGAGACCGGCTTCCGCAGCTATGTCGGCTTCTGCCAGGACAAGAGCGGGCAACATCGCGCGCGCATCGGCAAGCGTCATGCCGATGCGCAGGCCTGCCGCTTGTGCGCGTGCGTCAAGCGACGCGAGACGCTGCGCGCCTTTGATCTTTGTCCATGTTGCTAGTGGCGTAACTAAAGGCGCGCGGACCGATTGCGACGAGTTGCGCGGGCGCGCCCGTGCGAGCCGGTCGGTTGCGAGGTGCGGCAACCATAGGGAGAGACAACGCATCACGAAAACAGGTCTCCTCATGATCCCACACAACATCGGAGAACTTTTGCCAATCGAGCGCGCGGCCGAGACCGGCGGCGCCGGCCCGCATTCGCGCGACTCGCACGCCCCAGGCGGCCGGACCGGGCAGCGGCGGCCCGCGTCCGGCGGCGGGCGCTGGCCGCGAGCGGCGCGCGGCGATCTCGAAGCGCGTTGCGGCGGCGCTCACGATCGCGTCGGCTTCGCCGGCGGCGGCCGCATGACGCAACAGGCCTGCCGTTCCGCCGGCGCGCGCGGCAAGCGCCAGACGGCGCGAGACCGTGAGGCTGTAATCCTTCGCCTTCAACCACGTCTCGGCGAGCACGGCGCTGACGCCCCTACATTTCAGCGCCTCTTCCATGACCCAGAGCGTGTCGCGCACATGGAGTGTGCGCACGAGGATGAGGCGGGCCGGATCGAGCCCGTGGAGGCAAAGGCCCGGCGCATAGGGCAGGCCCTCTTCGCGCGCGCCTGCCTCCTCGACGATCCACACGAAAGCGCCGCGTGCGTTGGCTTTGCCGAAGCGCACTGCCAGGGCCGCCGCGAAGGCCGCGGAAGCCGCTCCATCGCGTGGATGCGCCGCGACGATGTCGTGCAATGCGCAGCGCTGCATGCCGCCACCGAGCATCCGGTCGAGGCTGAAGCCCGGCGCTCCTAACGCGATCCGGTCCGAATTGAGAGAGCGCCAAACCACCCCCTGCGTCGCTGCATCGGGGGAGTCTTGAAGGGAGAAGGCGATTTTAGCCGGAAAGGTCTGGGCTTCGATGCGCGCCAGCGTTTCGCGCAAAAAGCCAATCCGTTCCGAACTGCCGGCGAGCGACATCGGTCATGCCTTCAGGTGGCTGAGTTCGTGGTTTGTTCTAATAGATTCCGCCGTTTCCAGGCAGAGTCAAGGGCACTCGTTTAGGGGTAGTGTCTCAGTTTGAAATTTCTGTCTGACCCCAACCTTTTGGAAAAGGCGTGCGGCCCATTTTCCGTCTGAACTCTACCTCAATGCGGAAAATGTCGTTCAGGTGCTCGTGAACGCAGGCCTGCCAATCCGCATTGAGCTCAAGCAGACGGCGGGCTTCTTTCTGAGCGCGCTCTGCTCGGCTTAGAAGTTCGACCGTTTCAGTGGTGAGATCCATCTATGTTAACGGCTGGCATTAACATTTGTTGATGACTGCAACATAGAACATTGCCGGAAGATGGGGCCAATACCCGCACGCCACTCGCCGAAGTCGAGGCGTTACCGCGCCTCAAAACCTGCTGCATTAGCCGACCGGCCAGCGGAGGCCCCTCAATAGCCTATGTGAATGTGGATCCGTCCGAAAGCCCGCCATACCGCCGCTCGGTGGGCTACATGCCCTCCTTAAAGTGTTGCGTAAGCGCGCCGGTTCTCCCCGGCCATATCTGAGAACCGGCGCGTTTTTTATCTGCAACCGCTTTGTCCGGGTCGCCGCTTCGGCGCCCTTCGCGGGCATCGATCAATCCGACAATCCATTCCTTGTCGCGTACTGCGTCTGAGACGCCAGTGGCCATTGCTGGCGTGACGCGAAGGCTACCGCCGCCGCCTCGGCTGCTTGAGATCCGCGTCTTCGACGCACTGCCGATTCACGTCACCGATGCAGGATCGCGTCCGCCGCGGCGTGTCACAATTGCAGAGAGGTGGTTCTGCAGCACGGATGCGAAGGCTTCCGCCGACAGTCTTCGCGCGAAGATCGAAGAACATGCTTGTTGCGCTTCGACGATATCATGTGAGTTATAGAAGTCGATGATGTTGTTTGCGAGGTCTTTCGCATTTTTGCCCCAGACCACCAACGATTTCCACGGGATTTCATTCTCGAACGGAAGCATCATGCCAGTGTCGACCAATGCGGGAATCCTGCCGCAGGCCAAGACTTGATAGAAGCGAATCGAAAAGTTACCGGCACCTCTATCGCAAAGGGTGAAGTGAGAGGCCTCGATGTTCGAGATGAATTCGGGTTCCAGCATCTCACGATTTGGTAGATCACCCCAAAAGCGGTCTCGAAACACGAACTCTTTTTGAAATCGAGAATCCTTCAAGAGATACGACAAGGTGCGTGCGCGGATCCTGTGGCTTTGGCTGTGACCACAAAACCCGATCACGGGCTTCGGGGTTCTGGCCTTCGGCGGTAGTGGGCTCGTTTGACAAGTCCAGAAATGCGGTACGGGGAACTCGTTTGCTTGGCGTCGAGAGCGAGTTAATCCGACCCGGTAAATCAGCGCTTGGGGCCAACCCAGGGAGATCGGTTTTTCTATATCAGTAATTACAAAAGCAAGGAGCACAGCCCCGTAGTGCTGAGCCAGTTTGTAGTGCCCGTCTAACAGCGCTCTTATTTCTTTCGGGTTGTTCACACCGACTATCAATTCCGGATATAGGATGATGTTAGCTTGATCGGGATTTATCACTCGCTCGAATGTGATCTTCGAGATGAACGGAAAAGTGACAGGGTTTAATTCGTGGTCATACCAGAGTTTTAAAACTGCCACATCGACCCCGTTGTTGGCATGACGGCGGATCGATTTAAGCGCCAGCAGGTCTGGCGGCAACGGTCGTCAGCAGAACTCTGCCGAGACACTAACTCTAAGTTGAGTAATGCCCCGTCCGGAAAGCAGCGAGATTTGGTACTGCCTGGCAGTGTGGCGCGCGCCTTGAGAATATGCCAGCTTGTTGCTACGCACGGGCTTAACAAGAAAGCCCGCGCGCTATGGGGAGGATGAAGATGTTGCGTCGACACGCTTTGATGGGTCTCGCCGGTGCGGCGCTCGCATTCGGTTTGTCGAGCGCAGCGTTCGCGGAAGACACGGTCAAGATCGGCCTCATCCTGCCGATGACTGGGCCCTCCGCCTCGACCGGCCGCGAGATCGAGGCCGCGGTCAAACTTTACATGCAGCAGAACGGCGACAAGGTCGCTGGCAAGAAGATTGAGGTCATCACCAAGGACGATACCGGTCAGGCCGACATCACCAAGCGCCTGGCGCAGGAACTCGTCGTCAACGACAAGGTCGCGGTGATCGCCGGCTTCGGCTTGACGCCGCTCGCGCTCGCCGCCGGTCCGATCGCCACGCAAGCGAAGGTGCCGGCCGTGATCATGGCCGCCGGCACCTCGATCATCACCGAGCGCTCGCCGTACTTCGTGCGCACGAGCTTCACGCTGCCGCAGTCCTCCACGATCATGGCGGACTGGGCCCTCAAGAACGGCGTCCGGAAAGTCGTCACGCTCGTATCCGACTACGCGCCGGGCGCCGATGCGCAGGAATCGTTCAAGGCCGTGTTCACGAAGGGCGGCGGCCAGGTCGTGGCGGAGCTCAAGGTGCCG
>JAFAVH010000230.1 GCA_019242655.1 Methylobacteriaceae bacterium | reverse complement strand
AGCCGGTTCCATTTTTTGATGGAACCTTTTCAGCTTTTGTGAATTATGCGCCGAAGCTTGGCGGTAACTCCAAACTGACTAATCAGGAACCCTTCATGTCGATCTCGCAAGCTATCTCCGCTCACATCCCATATCTGCGCCGGTTTTCGCGTGCACTGACGGGAAATCAGAGCGGAGGAGATGCTTATGTGCTCGCCACATTGGAAGCAATCGTCGCCGACCCGTCGCGCTTTGCGGCAGGAGTAGACACTAAGACGGCGCTTTACAAGCTTTTCCTCAAAGTGTGGGGATCGATGCCGGTCAACTCGCACGTCGATCAATCAGGTTTCTCGGCGGATGAGAGTGGTGCGCGACGTAATCTCGAAGCGATATCTTTGCGGCCGCGCATCGCGTTTCTGTTAAGTGCGCTCGAAGGTTTCGATACGGCGCAAGTCGCGCAAACGCTTGATGTATCGAACGAAGAGGCTGCCGCATTGATCGATGCGGCAGGCAAGGAGATCGCCAATCAGATTCGCACCGAAGTTCTCATCATCGAAGACGAGCCGTTCATCGCGCTCGATCTGCAAACGCTTGTGGAAGAATTGGGACATAAGGTGATCGGGGTCGCACGCACGCACAAAGAGGCGGTCGCCGAGGTCGGCAAACATCGCCCGGGACTCATCCTTGCGGATATCCAGTTGGCCGACGGCAGTTCAGGCCTCGACGCGGTGAACCAGATTTTGGAGAGCTTCTCGGTGCCGGTGATTTTCATCACCGCTTATCCCGAGCGCTTCCTCACCGGCGCGCCGCCCGAGCCAGCGTTCCTGATCACGAAGCCCTTCGGCGTCGACAGTCTCAAAGCGGTGATCAGTCAGGCGCTGTTCTTCGATCGCAGATCGCATCCCAAGGAAGCAGCAAGCGCGTAAAGGAAGCCGCAAGCGCTTAAAGCGCGCGGCTTCGAAACGCGGAATCAATTCGGCGCGAAATCAATTCGATTTGTCGCCGCGTCGGCGCCCGCCGGTAATTACGCGACCAAACACAAATCCGCCAAGCACGGCCATGCCGACGAGTTGCATCGGCTTCATCTTGTGCAGCGCCTCGCCGCTCATCAAAAGCGCGGCGCGCTCGCGATAGAGCCCGGCGGTTTCCAGAATCTCCATCCACGGTTCTGCCGCGCGCTGCACTTCTTCCGCGACGACGTCGCTTGTCGCTGCGGCGAATGTCGGTTGAAGCTCTTCGGGCTTTGCGGCGGAGCGCTGCATGATTTTGAGAACGACGACACAGACGATCGCGAAAAAGAGATAGACTCCTGCAACCGCAAGCGCCGCGATCGTGCCGCCATAGCGATCTTCGAGGAAGATGAACAAGGCCGCGGTGAGAAAGCCCCACATGATAATGAGGCATATTCCCGCGATGCTCAGCAGAACGGCGCTTTGAACGAAGCGCGCGATACCGCGCTTGATGGGAGCAGTTGCTTCTCGAATCAACCGTTCGAAAAAAGCTTTCATCGACGCGATCGGCTGAGCGTTCCCATCAGCAGGCCGATGAACAAAGCGATCAGAACGGCAACCAGAGGATTGCGTTCGATCGCCGTCTCGAAATCCGCGGTCGCCGCCATGAAGCGATCCTGCGCGTCGACCGCCTTGTCCATGATGCGGCCCTGTGCATCGGCGGCATGCCCGGCGAGCCGGTCCTTCGCGTCCGCCGTGGTGCTTGCAATGCGATCGCGCGCATCGCCGATGGCGCCGCGCATCGCCGCACTTGCCTGATTAGCCTGCAGCTTCACGAGATCGGCGACCGACGAGCTCAGCTTGGCGAAGTCCTCGCGCAGCGTCGCGAGATCGGCATTGATCTGGCTCGTACTCTGCTCGGACGGTTTGCCGCCGGCGGGGTTGAAGTCGGTCATTTGCAATTCTCCGTGGACATAGCGCGCCGGACGCTCAGAGCCTGCCCGTCAGGAGGAGGATGATCACGATGATCAGAAGGACGCCGAGGATGCCGGAGGGGCCATATCCCCAACCGCTGCTGTAAGGCCATGACGGCAACCCGCCGATGAGCAGGATGATAAGTATAATGAGAATGATTGTGCCCATGGCCGCTCCCCCTTTGCCAAAGCCGAGCTTTGCTGCTTCCGCCGGTGAACGCCAGACGGGGTATGGAGTTCCGGCAAGGGGGAGATGGCGGAGGGAGACGCGCAAAATAAAACCCGCGACCAGCAGGGGCAGCTGTCGCGGGTTAGTTATGCACGGCGGACGTCTGGGAGGGGATCAGGCGCTCGGATCGTGCAGGCGAAGAACGCATCTGTGCTGACTTGGTTCCCGCCGCGCTTGAAACGTCACCGCGGCGCCCGTTGGCGTACACCATGGAGTCACGATTTTGCCGCACCGGCCAAGAATATCGTCAGGATCGCCGGAATGTGAGACCGGCGTTGCGCGTGGGGCGAGCCCGATGTGTCCATTTCCGCTAAGGGAAGATAGGACTAGCTTAGCCGCAGTTGCATTCCCGGTTGCCGCAGCAGGAGACGGACTTGAGCTCTAATCGGATGCGATCCTTGTTGTCCGTCGCATCGGGCCTGGCAGTCTCTGCCGCCCTCGTCTCTTCTTCTCGTGCGGAGCCCGTCCTCGTCATGGATGCCGCCAGCGGCGCCGTTCTCTACGAGCAGGAGGCGACGCAGCCCTGGTACCCGGCCTCGCTCACCAAGCTCATGACCGTTTATGTCGCACTGAAAGCCGTGCATGAAGGACGGCTGACGCTCGACACGCCGCTCGTCGTTTCCGACTACGCGAATTCGATGTCGCCCTCGAAGATGGGCTTTCGTCCCGGCACCGAGGTGACGCTCGACAACGCCTTGAAGATGCTGATGGT
>JAFAVH010000028.1 GCA_019242655.1 Methylobacteriaceae bacterium | reverse complement strand
AGCTCCTTGATCGGCAGGTCGGCTTTGATCTCGCCCTGATGTTTCACGATGAAGCGCAGCGTGTCGGTCGTGCGGCCGACGACGGAGAAATCCAGCCCCCACTTACGAAAGATGGCCGCGGCTTCTGCCTGGCGTGCCGGATCGAGGACCATGAGCATCCGCTCCTGGCTCTCCGACAGCATCATCTCGTAGGCGCTCATGCCAGTCTCGCGGCAGGGCACGGCATCGAGGTCGAGCTCGATGCCGAGATTGCCCTTGGCGCCCATCTCGACGGCGGAGGAGGTGAGCCCCGCAGCGCCCATATCCTGAATGGCGATGACCGAGCCCGACGCCATGAGCTCGAGACAGGCTTCGAGAAGTAGCTTTTCGGCGAAGGGGTCGCCGACCTGCACGGTCGGGCGCTTCTCCTCCGCCTCCTCCTCGAACGATGCCGATGCCATCGTTGCGCCGTGGATGCCGTCGCGGCCGGTTTTCGAGCCCAGATAGACGATGGGGTTTCCGACACCGGTCGCCTTGGCGTAGAAAATCTTGTCCTTATCGGCGATGCTGACCGCCATCGCATTGACGAGGATGTTGCCGTCATAGGAGGGGTGGAAGCCGGTCGAGCCGCCGACGGTCGGCACGCCGAACGAATTGCCGTAGCCGCCGATCCCGGCGACGACGCCGCCCACCAAATGCCGCGTCTTCGGATGATCGGGCGAGCCGAAGCGCAGGAGGTTCAGGCACGCGATCGGCCGGGCGCCCATGGTGAAGACGTCGCGCAGGATGCCGCCTACACCCGTCGCCGCACCCTGATACGGCTCGATGAACGATGGGTGGTTATGGCTCTCCATCTTAAAGACGCAGGCCTGCCCATCGCCGATGTCGATGACGCCGGCATTCTCGCCGGGCCCCTGGATCACCCATGGCGCCTTCGTGGGCAGATTGCGCAAGTGCACGCGCGAGGATTTGTACGAGCAGTGCTCGTTCCACATCGCTGAAAAGATGCCGCGCTCGGTAAAGGTCGGCGTGCGGCCGATGAGCGCCAGGATGCGCTCGTATTCGTCCGGCTTCAGCCCGTGCGAAGCGACGAGTTCGGGCGTGATTTCGGGTTCGTTGCCGCTCAAAGGAAAGCCTTCGTAACCATCGCCGGGGAATAGAGGCGCTTCACCGCCGATGCAATGCAGCCGTCGCGAATTTCGCAAATCAGCACAAGGATTGGTTCACCTCAAAGCGGCAAAATGTGTCTGCCCGATTGCCGATGACGCGGAGGAAGACGTTGCGGAGAGTGCGCGCGGGGGAAGTTGAACGCTGCGGATCGTGACCTGCCTGGGTAGCGAGCACGATCCCAAGCTCGTGTTGCTCGCGTTTACCGTCTGCATCCTCGGCTGTTGGATTGCAATTCGCCTGTGGCTGCGTGCTCGGGCTGCCGAGCTGCTGATGGTCAGGATGCAGTGGGCGTTGCTGGCTGGCATCGCCGGCGGAGCCGCGGTTTGGACGACGCATTTCGTCGCGATGCTTGGGTATTCCCCTGGCGTTGCCACCGGATTCGATCCCGCCGGAACGACCGCGTCCATTTTCGTGGCTAAAGGCACGCTGATCGTCGGGTTCGTCGTTGCGTCATTGCGAGGCCGATTCCTAACGGAGGTCGGGGGCGCGTTGATCGGCGCCGGCATCGTCGCGATGCATTACACCGGGATGGAGGCATTTAGGGCAGAAGGTTCGATCTTCTGGGACCCGACCTATGTGGCGGCCTCCGCGATCATGGCTGTCGCGTTCGCGGTACTCGCCCTGCACCTGCCACTCCGAGGGACCCGACCGATGCGTTACGCCGGGGTCGCGGCGCTGGTTTTCGCGATTACTGCGCTTCACTTCACCGGCATGGCGGCGCTGCGCATTGTGCCCGACGTCTTTACGATCCTGCCGCGGGAGACGATCTCGCACACCGTGATTGCCCTCGCGGTGTGTGGCGTCAGTCTGCTCGTCATCGGACCTGCATTCACAACCTATCTCATCGATCGGCGGCGGCATCAGGAGGCGCAGCGTGCACAGCTTGCGTCGGAGCGGCGCATCCACCATCTCGCCCATTTCGACACGCTTACTGGACTGCCAAACCGGGCCGCATTTCGCGACCGCCTTGACGACGCGCTCGCGAAACACCCCGACGCTGCCGCCGTCATCTGCATCGATCTCGACCGCTTCAAAGAGATCAATGACGTTTTCGGCCACGCGACAGGCGATCGGGTGCTGATCGCAGTGGCGAAACTATTCGAGGCTGCACTAAAGCCGGGCGAGTATCTTGCGCGATTCGGAGGGGACGAGTTTTTCGCCTTGCAGATGGAGCGCCCGCAACGGGAAGGGGCGGCGGAACTTGCCGGCAGATTGTCCGCCACTCTCGCCGAGCCTCTCCTGATCGGAGATCAGGAGATTCCGGTCGCGGCAAGCTTCGGTGTTGCGCTTTATCCGCAAGATGGCACGCAAGGGGTAGAACTCAAGGGGAATGCCGACTTTGCGATGTACCGGGCGAAGGAATTGGTGGGCAAAAAGATCTGTTTTTTCGAGGCGGATATGGACGGGGCGGTCCGGGACCGCCGCG
>JAFAVH010000392.1 GCA_019242655.1 Methylobacteriaceae bacterium | reverse complement strand
CCACAGATCGACGTAGCAGTTCGTCTCCGGCCAGTCGCGCGCGCCTGCATGCAAGACATGCGCGCGATATGTCTCAGGCGCGAGGCCCGGAATGACGAGCCGCATGATCAAGGCCACAAAGCCTGACGCACCGGCGCGGGCCATTGCGCCGTGTCAAATCCGTGATGCTTGAACAGCGCGAGCGTCAGACGCTCGAGACCGAAACCGACGCAGGCGGTGTGCGCGACGTCGCCGCTTTGCGTGTTAATCCCCCAGGTCGTGCCGAAATGATCCTGGTGATAGTTGAAGGAGAGGCACGCCGTCGGTTTCTCGACGCTTTCGATCGGCACGAGCAGCTCGAATTTCAGCCCCTGATCGCGCTGGCTCGACGCCATGATGCGCCCGGCGCGGCCGAAGAAGGGATCGTTGGCGACATCGACGTCGAAAGGCAAAGCAAGGTCGTTCACGAACTCGCGCCCGCGTTCGAGCCATACCGCACGAAACGCCGTCACCTGTTCCGGCGTGCCGATGCGGACATATTCGCGCATGCGGAACATTTGCATGCGCGCCGGGTCTTTCGACGGCTCGCGGCGGAAGCAATAAGATTGCAGATCGAAGAGCAGGCCGGGCTTCGGTAGCGGGCCGCGCTTGGCGACGGCGGGGTAGAGCGGATAGCAGGCGGCAGGCGCGAGCACGATGTCGGTTGCGCGCTGGTCCGCCGTCCAATCTTCGCCGCCTTCAAGTTTGGCGAGCAAAGCGCCATGAGCGCGTTCATTGCCGTCAAAGCTGTGGATCGTACCGGCGAGTTGCGGGAAGCTTTTGAGGTAGCCGCTCTTCTCGAAGAACTTGCGGTTCATGCCGGGCGGAAAGCGCACGACTTCGGCCTGATCCTCATCGCCGTAGCGCGAGATCAGGCTCTCGAGCCCGGTTACGACGCGCTCGAACGTGCCGCCGCGGCCGTAAAGACCGTCGATTCCGGTGTCGATGAGCAGGCCGTGCTCGAACAGTCCGTCGAGGAACGTTTCACATTTCACGCACATGAGATCAGCTCGCGAGGTGCGGGTCGAGGCGGTGGATCAAAAGCAGGTTCGACATGTTGCCGAAAATGCGGTCGTTGCTGATCATGATCGGCGCGGAGAGAACGTCGCGCATGTGCCGGCCGATGCTGAACGGCGTGTCGTTCTTGTAGCCGAGAATGCCGCAGACCAGCATCGCGTGATTGATGATCTCGCCGGCGAGGCGCGAAGCGCCGACCTTGATGTTGTTCATCGCCACCGCGAAACCGACCGAGGTCAGCTCGTCGCTGTCGGCTTGCGCGCGGGCGAAACGGCGCAGCCCGTCGAGCGTGTTGGCGCGCATCAGCTGCAACATGCTGGCAGCTTCGGCGACGCGCAGCGCGCCGGGCGGCGTCACGTTGGGGCGCCCCTTGGCCTGCGCGCGCACGAAATTCTGCGCGCGGGCAAGTGCATTGTTGGCGACGCCGAACCACACCGCGCTCCACAGGAGGTGTGAGGTCGCGAGCATCGATTGCGCGGCGATCTCGGCGAACGGCTTCGGCAGGATTTGCGCGGCGGGCGCTTCGGCGTCGAGGCGGAAACCCTCGCTGCAAGTGCCGCGCATGCCGAGCGTATCCCAGCCGGTCGTGCGATTGAGCTTGCACTGATCCTTGAGGACGACAGCCATTACCTGGTCGGAGGAGGGCGCGTCCGGCGCGCGGCGCGCGGTGACGAGGATCGCGTCGGCATGGGCGCCGTAAGAGATCACTGTCGCGTCTTTGCCGAGCTTGAAATTGTCGCCGTCGATCTCGACCGCGCAAATGCTGTTGCGCAAATCGCCGCCAATGCCGCCTTCAGTCGTCGCAGAAGCAAGCAAAAGCTGCTCCTCGCAAATGCGCTGCATGAAGTCGCAATGCCAGTTGCTGTCGCGCCCATGCGAAACGAGGCTCGAGACCTTGATGTTATGCATCGCATACATCATCGCGCTCGAGGCGCAGTTCTGGCCGATGAGCGAGCAGATTTCCGCGACGTCGGCGAGGCTGGCGCTCTCGCCGCCGAATTCTTCCGGGATCAGGATCGAGAGAAGCCGCGCGTCTTTCAGCGCGCGCAAAGTCTCGTGCGGGAAACGTGCTTCGCGGTCGAGGGCGTCGGCGTGTTGCGCGGCGACGGCCGCGACTTCCGCCGCGCGGTTGGCGAAGGCGATCACGACGCGAGCCGCGCCGGTTCGATTTCGTTAAAGCAAGCGGCGATCGCCGAGAGGCTCGCAAAGGAGCGGCGGTTCAGCATCCGCTCGGGAAACTCGATGTCGAAATGCTCCTCAATTGCCAGCATGAGCTGCACGGTCGCAAACGAGGTGAGGCCCGCGGCATAGAGGTCCTGATCGGGCTTGAGGCTCGCGGCGGGGACCGGCATGCGGCCGTGTTCGTCGACGAGCTTGCGAATGGCCTCGATCATGCAAATCTCCGTATTCGGCAGTGGGGCGCGCTACGCCCGGGCGTGGCCGGAACTTAGGGGCGCAGAGGTAAAGCATCACTGAATGTAAACGGAGAGAATCCGGCAGATATCGGCAGATTTATCCTGCATTTGAATTAGATTATATCCAAGGTTAACGCGCTATAGTTTCACAGTAATTAGTGGAGTGACGCCGAGTTGGATCAATTAGAGTTGATTGAGAGTGAATTGCGGGATTGCGCGCGATCTCTACTTCCTGACCGGCACAGAAAATGCGTGCCTGCTGGAGGGCGGCTTTGAGCGAGTTGACGGACGCCAATAACCCACCGGCATTGCGGCGGTCCGCGCCGGACGTCGCCATCGTCGAGCGGCGGCGCTGGTTCTTCCGCCATCCCGCGGCAATCCGCGTGACGCACTGGATCAACGCGCTCTGCTTCATCCTGCTTCTCTTGAGCGGCTACCAGATTTTCAACGCACATCCCGCGCTCTACTGGGGGATTGCTTCTGATTTCGAGCATCCGCTCCTGGCGATGAACTCGCCAAACTCGTTCTTGAGCGAGCCGCGCGGCGTCACGACGATTCTTGGTCATTCCTTCGACACGACCGGCGTGCTCGGCCTGTCCTATGATGCGCAGGGACAGGCGCAGACGCGCGGCTTCCCTAACTGGCTGACCATTCCGAGCTCGCAGGAACTTGCCACGGGACGGCGCTGGCATTTCTTCTTCGCCTGGCTGTTCGTTCTCAATGGGCTCGCCTACATCCTTTACGGCTTCTTTAGCCGGCAATTGCTTTGGCGAATCATTCCTGCGCGCGACCAGATCAGAGGCTTCTGGGCCTCAGTGCGCGAGCATCTTACGCTGCATTTTCCGCAAGGCGACGAGGCCAAGCGCTACAACGTCATCCAGAAGCTCACCTATCTCGTCGTCATCTTCATTCTGCTGCCGCTGCAAATCCTGACCGGGCTCGCGATGTCGCCGGGCATGGACACGGCTTTCCATTTCATCTTGCCTCTGTTCGGTGGGCGGCAGTCGGCGCGCACGATTCATTTCATCAGCGCACATCTGCTTGTCGCCTTCCTCATCGTGCATGTCGTCATGGTCGTCGTCTCCGGCTTCTGGAACAACATGCGCAGCATGGTGACAGGCTGGTTCGTCATTCAAAAAGAGACGCTCGATGAACATCCCTCGGCTTGATCGCCGCGCGCTTCTGAAGCGGAGCGCCGCCGCGGCAGGCGCCGGCCTCCTTGCCGGCTGCGACCGCCTCTCCAACGCGCGCTGGTTTCGCCGTACGCTCGAGACCGGCGAGGACGCGAACCTTTTCGTCCAGCGCCTGCTTCTGTCGCCGGCAAAACTCGCGCCTGAATACAGCGAAGCGGAGATATCACCCTGGTTCAAGCCGAACGGATCGACCGATCCGAGCGACAAGAGCTACAAGGCGATGGCGAAAAAGAATTTCGCCGACTGGCGGCTCGAAATCGGCGGCCTCGTCGATCATCCGCTAAAACTCTCGCTCACCGATCTGCGCTCGATGCCGGCGCGCACGCAGATCACGCGTCACGATTGCGTCGAGGGCTGGACCTGCATCGGCAAATGGACCGGCGTGCCGCTGTCGGAATTGCTGAAGAAGGCGGGTTTGAAGCCGCAGGCGCGCTACATCGTCTTCCATTGCGCCGATGTCATGGAAGGCGCCGGTTCGGATGACGACGAGGACGACGACGAGAGCAAGCCAGAAGGCCGCAGCGCTTCGGGCGCGCAGAATACCGCGCAGCAGAATGACGAGTCCGATCAACCCGAAGCGAAGCCCGTCTACTATTATGAGAGCATCGATCTCGAGGATGCTTTTCACGCACAGACAATTCTCGCCTACGAGATGAACGGCGCGCCGCTACCAATTCCGCACGGCGCACCCCTGCGATTGCGGCTGGAACGTGCGCTCGGCTACAAAATGGCGAAATACGTGATGCGGATCGAGGTTGTCGACGACTACCGGACGTTTGGCAACGGTAAGGGCGGATATTGGGAAGACCGCGGCTATGATTGGTATGCGGGCATCTAGCGCGCGATGAATCCGTTTGCGACGCTTGCTTTGGACGCCGCGCCGCTTTTCACGGCGCCGGACGGTTCGGACGTGCGCCCGCTGCTTGCGCTTCCCGGCGGCAGTCTCGCGCATTTCGCGCTTGCCGCGGGCAAGACGTCGATCGCTGTTGCCCATCGGAGCGTGGAGGAAATCTGGTTCGTAACCGGCGGACGCGGCGAGATGTGGCGCAAGCAAGGAGAACGCGAGGAGATTGTTGCGCTCGCGCCCGGCCTGTCGCTGACGATCCCGCTTGCAACGGAATTTCAGTTCCGCTCATTTGGCCCTGAAGCGCTGACAATCGTCGCCGTCACGATGCCGCCCTGGCCCGGGGAGGGCGAAGCGTGTCTCGTCGAGGGCAAGTGGCCGGCGAGCGTCTGAACGCGCGATCACTCACATGGAAACGTTTTCGCCAGCGCTTCGAATGCAGCGCTTGCCGCATCGCTGTTCAGCAGGTCTTGGTGTTCCGTAAGATACTTCACGGCGGTTGCGGCAACCTGCGACTTGAGCAGCCCGGGCGTCAAACAAATACGCAGGCCTTTGTCGGCGCGCGTTCCCGCAATTGAGTTGTGCGCGTCAACGACGCCGACGATGAATCCGACGCAATAGGCCCGCTGCTGCGGACTATTGCAGCTCGTCATCAGCGAATATCCGGTTTCGTAGCTTTGAATTTGATTTGGCGAAGACGGTTGCAGGTTGTCTTGCGTTGCGGCGAAGCAGACGCCCGCCGCAGACAGACCGGCGGCAGCCGCAATCATGATCGAAACAATGCGCATACTTTCACGCCTCTACGGTTCTGTCCGGATCAAGCTCGCATCAGCTGAGTGCTTTGTAAGCCATATACAACGCCATCCCGGTGACGACGAGCACGACGACCGTTCGCAAGACCTTTTCGTCAAGCCGGTTGGCGATGCGGGCGCCCACATCTGCTCCGGCCCAAAGGCCGCAAATCACCGCAAGCAAGACCGGCCAAGACGCCGTCCAGCCGTGTTGCCAGTATACAAAGGCCGAGAATATCGATGTTGGCACAAGGGCAAGAACAAGGCTCATCATCTGAGCTTGGTGCTGGCTGGTTTTCAGCCAGGTCACTAAGCCGACCGTGATCGCGAGGCCCCCGCCAATGCCCAAAAAGCCGGAGGAGAAGCCTGCGAGGGTTCCAACGGCAAGCAGCGCAAGCCGGCTCGCCTTTTGCGCATCGTCTTCGCTGTCGCTCTCGGTGTTGTCGCGCCTTCGGCGAAAAATCAGCAGCGCGTCGAGCAGGAGCAGATAGACGACGTAAGTCCATTGCAGAACATTCGTCGAGACGTTCGCCGCCGCCACACTTCCCAAAATGCCGCCGCAGATCATTCCGACGGCGAGCAGGACGATCCAATCTTTCGGGCTGCGGCTGCCCTTCTCCCAATATCGTTTGATGGCGGAAATGCTGGTCGGTGGGATTTGCGCGATGAGGGAAATTCCCTGCGCGACATGTTGCTCCGCGCCCAATAAGAGAACCGAGCCGACGACAAGGCCGCCGCCGGGACTGACGCCGAGCATTCCGGCGGTCAGACCGGCAATCAGCCCGACGCCGATGCCTGATACAAGGTCGATGAGCAACAATCACATTCTCCGGATTCGCGCACCAATGGCCGCCGGTTCGCTGATTGCGCTTGACTTACAGACGGCTCATTGCGTCAACACACTAGACTCACAAAGCCTACCAGCCCATATGATCGAACTTCCGGAAATGACAAACGCCTTCGACCAATACCGCTTCTGCGTCGCACCGATGATGGAGTGGACGGACCGGCATTGCCGCGTCTTCCACCGCCTGTTGTCGCGGCACGCGCGTCTCTACACGGAGATGGTGACGGCGAATGCGATTCTGCATGGCCTCCGCGCGCGCCTCATCGGCTTCGATGCACGTGAGCAGCCGGTCGCAATTCAGCTCGGCGGCTGTGAGCCGGCCGCGCTCGCCGAGGCAGCAAAAATCGCCGAGGATTTCGGTTATATCGAAGTCAATCTCAATGTGGGCTGTCCCTCCGATCGCGTGAAGAGCGGTGCGTTCGGTGCCTGTCTCATGCGCGAGCCGGACCTGGTTGCGGATTGCGTCGCGGCAATGAAGCGCGCGGTAGACGTGCCTGTCACCGTCAAATGCCGTCTCGGCGTCGACGATCAGGAGCCGCGCGATGCGCTGTTCACGCTCGCCGATAAAGCGATCGCAGCAGGCGCCGACGCACTTATCGTGCACGCGCGCATGGCATGGCTGAAAGGACTCTCGCCGAAAGAGAACCGCGAAATCCCGCCGCTCGACTATGCGCTGGTGCACGCCTTGAAGCGCGAATATCCGCATATGCCGATCGTCATCAACGGCGGCATCGCATCGCTTGAAGATGCGCGTGCGCAGCTCGCGCATCTCGACGGCGTGATGATGGGCCGCGCGGCTTATCAAAATCCCGAGATTCTTCTCGGCGTCGATCCGCTTCTGTTCGGTGCGCCCGCGCCGTTCACTAATGCGCGTGCCGCGCTCGATGCCTATCTGTCCTACATCCGCGTGCAGTTGCGGCACGGCGTGCCGTTGTCGGCAATGACGCGGCATCTTCTTGGATTGTTTGCCGGCCGCCCCGGCGCACGCGCGTTCCGACGCGTTCTCGCGACAGAAGCGGTGAAGCCGGGCGCGAATGAAGATGCGGTTTTGCGCGCGGTCAGCGAAATCGATCGCGGTCGCGAGAAAGCGGCGCTAGCGGCATAATCTCCTTGCTGACGCGGCGCTGCGGCAGCGTGTTCATGATCGCCCGGCGTTCGGCTTCGCTCATTGCCGACCAGCGCGCGATCTCATCGACTGTTCTGCCGCAACCCGTGCAGATGCGCGTGCGCGGGTCGAGCACGCAGATTTGCACGCACGGCGTCGAGACGGTCATTTAAAGGCTGCTGCCAGCGGACCCGTCGCGAAAGCCGGCCCGCCGCGGCAAGCGCGCATAGTAGTGCAGGCAGGCAGCCAGATCGGACGAAAGGCGATTCATGGCCGTGACATGCAGGACCGCGCCGCTGCTGTCGAGAACCCTGGATGAGTCGCCCGGGGGCAGGCAGCCGCCGGTGCGGTCGCGGCCAAGCTTCCGAAGGCGGCGATCGCTCACCATGCCGGCCGCATCCACCTTCGCTCAAGCTGGCGCGCCGATAAGACGTGAACTCGTCGGCTCATCAGCCGCCTCGTCAACTTGTCGCCTCAGTCCTGGTCGAAGAGCGCGCAGTCAGCTGGTGCGCCCGCGCAAAGCCCTTGTTGCGCCCACGAACCTGCCGCCTCTCAGATACGAGACCGGTCCCAAGGCCGACCACTCGAAAGGAAACTCGATGCCATTTCTCCCGACCCGCCTTTTGGCTGCGGTCCTCACCGGGTCTCTGCTTGTCGGCGCCCCGGCCTTTGCGCAGCAGGACAACGAGGACGCCGCGCCGGCCGCGCCCTCCCGGGCTGCGAAGCCCGCGGCAAAGCCCGCCGCCAAGCCGGCGCCGGCGAAGCCCCAGGCCCAGGCGCCGACACCCGCGCCGACGCCGGAACAGGCTCAGGCGCAGCCCGCTCAGGGCGGCCAGCAGCAAGGGCCGATGAAGGTCGATCTCATCGCCAGCCAGCCCGATTGGACCAAGGTCTGCGGCAAGGATCAGGCGGCCAACAAAGAGATTTGCTACACGACCCGCGACTTCGGCACCCAGGCCGATCAGCCGCCGGTTCTGGCGCTCGCCGTCTACGACGTGAAGGGCGACGACACCAAGATAATCCGCATGCTGGTGCCCGTCGGTCTGATGCTGCGTCCGGGTTTCCGCTTCTCCATCGACAAGGGTCCCATGATGGAGGGCGCCTACGAGATTTGCTTCCCGAACGGCTGTTTCGGCGAGGCCAAGGTGAAAAGCACCATCATCGACGGGATGAAGAAGGCGTCCGCGCTTAGCGTCACCGTGAAAAATCAGGTCAATGCCGAGGTGAACTTCAACATTCCCTTGGCGAATTTCGGCAAGGCTTATGATGGCCCGCCGATCGATCCGAAGGTGCTCGAGGAGCAGCAGAAGAAGCTGCAGGAGGAGCTGCAAAAGCGCGCCGACGAAGAGCGCAAGAAGCTCGAATCCTCTCAGGCCTCCACCGGCGGCGCTGCAGCGCCGGCCGCCGCGCCTGCCGGCAAGTAACTGCCGGCAGCAGACCCCGTCCCTCAGGTTCAATGCCCGGCCACGTGCCGGGCATTTTCGTTTTGCCTCTAGCCGCTCGGCGCGGACGATGCGCGGCCTGTCGATGGAAAGAAGGCTGCAACGAGCGGTCCCGGCCGGAACGGCTTCCATTCCCCGATCTTCTGCGCGAGCCGGTCGGCGATCACCCACAAAGCCGGCGCGTGGAAGCCGAGACCGAGATGCGTCGTCCGCACCTCGATATTCTCGGTTTGCGGCCCTTTCTCTTCGAGACAGGCCTGCCAGGCGACGACACCGTCCGAGCGCGTGTAGATCGCCGTCGCCGGCACCGGGATCGGGCGGCCGTAATGCGCGAAACGCGAAGGATCGATCGCAACCGTTCCCTTGTCGCCCGTGATCGCCTGCCAGAAAGCGCCGACATTGCTTGCATGCGGCGCATTGAACGGACTTCCGAGCGTGATGACGAGACGAACTGCGTGCGGGATTTCGCGGGCCACCTCGCGCGCCATCATGCCGCCGCGGCTCCAACCGATCAGACTGACCGGCAGTCTTGACCTCACATGCAGGTCCTCGACCTGACGCGCGATTGCGGGAAGATCGGTTCGCGCGGCGCGGATATTCCGGCCGCGCCCCCAACCATGCACGTCGTAGCCCAACATCGAGGTGAAGCGGCGGATGGCGATCGTCGAGCGATCGTCGGCGCCGAGTCCGGGCAACACCATCACTGCATGTGGTGTACCACGCGGGGCTGTCGCCAGAAACGGAGCGGCTGCGAACAGGCCGGCAATGTCCAGAAGACCGCGTCCTTCGAGCGCCAGCATTGTCCGCGAGGGCGGCTTCAGGTCATAACGTGACGGCATCGAACCCTCGAACGGCGCGCCGGCTGAGATTGTCCGGCGGAATGCAACTGATCGGGATTCTAGGGCTTCCCAGCAACCCCGCAAACACCATAACATTTGTCAAAAGTGGGGAGGAACGGATGGAACACCTCAGCTCTTTGGATGCCTCCTTCGTGCATCTCGAGACGCCCGAGACGCCGATGCATGTGGCGAGCTTGCTGCTTCTCGAACTCCCGGAGAATTACAAAGGCAATTTCTATGAGGAGGTGAAGAAGCTCCTCGCCAATCGCATCCATCTTGCCCGTGTCATGCACCGCAAGCTCGCGCCAATGCCGTTCGAGCTCGGCGACCCCGTCTGGATCGAAGACGACGACATCGACATCGATTATCATGTGCGCCACGTGCTTTTGCCGCAGCCCGGCACGATGGAGCAGCTCGAAGCATTGACCGCGCGCCTGCATTCAAGCGCGCTCGACCGCAGCCGCCCGCTGTGGGAAGTCTATGTGATCGAAGGATTGGAGAGCGGCCAGATCGGTTACTACAACAAGATCCATCATGCCGGCATCGACGGCAAAGCCGGAACCGAGCTTGCCCAGGTCCTCTACGACACCACTCCGGAGCCGCGCATTTACGAGCCGCCGGTGCGGCGCCAGACCGGGAGCTATCAGCTCGGCATCACCGAGATGATCGAGGCGGGCATACGCAATGCGGCGACGCAATATGCGAAGCTCGCACAGATGTGGCCGAAGGCGGCGGAAGTGATGGGCGGCTTGGCGAACACGGCAACGCGCCTCGCCGATCGCTCCGACGGTGGAACGAACCTGCGTCCCGCACCGAGAACCTTGTTCAACGTCGGCATCACCAATCAGCGGTCCTTCGCGACGATGCGGATTCCGCTCGCCGACATGAAAGAGGTGGCCAAGCGCAACGGCGCGACATTGAACGACATCGTCATGGCGGTTTGTGCCGGCGGCTTGCGCAAGTTCCTCAGCGTGCGAAACAACCTCTCCGACGAAGCGCTGCAGGCCGCCGTTCCCGCAAGCTTGCGCGAGCCGGGCGACAAGTCGATGAACAATCAGGTGACGATGGTTCGGATAAACCTCGCCACAGATATCGCCGATCCGGCCAAGCGCCTCGATGCCATCCGCAACTCGTCGCAGGAATCGAAAGATACGCTCGGGCAGGTCAAGGGCATCATCATGACCGATCTTCCGATGGTCGGTTCTCCTTGGATCATGAGCAGTTTTGCGATGTTGTACGGACGGTCGAACCTTGCCGATCGCGTGCCGCCTTTCTCGAACGTCGTGATCTCGAACGTACCGGGTCCGCAGAAGACGCTCTACGTCGCCGGTGCGAAGATGGTGAGCTACTATCCTGTTTCCATTCCCTATCACGGCAACGCACTGAACATCACGGTGCAGAGCTATGCGGGATCGATGGATTTCGGACTGACGGCGTGCCGCCGCGCCATGCCGCAATCCGAACTCTATGCGCTGATCAAGGATTTGAAAGCAGCTTATGCTGAACTCGAGACGCTGGTGCCGAACGAGGTCGATCCAGCGGCAGCGAATGCAGCGATGCGCGCCGCAGGCGAAAGTGCTGCTGCGGCGCGGCCGCACTAAGCGCCCGGAAGGAGCGAAGCATGGCTGAGCAGCAGCAATCGAAAGCAACCCCCGATCCCGCGACGTCGTTTCGCGAACTCGTGTCGCAATGGGAAAAGGGCATCAACGAATTTGCCAGCAAGACGATGAACTCCGACGAGTTCTCGCAAGCGATGAACAAGGCGACGACTGCCTCGACCAGCATGCAGCATCAGCTCGGCGAATTGATTGGCCGCTATTTGACGACGCTCAACCTGCCGAGCCGCGCTGAAATGGTGAATATCGCCGAGCGGCTGCAAGCGATCGAAACAAGCCTGCACCGCGTCAGCACGCAGCTCGACAAGCTTGCGGGCTCCGCCGGGGCCGGAGGAGCACCGGGGAGCAGCCCGCCGCGGACGAAGCGTCCACCCTCGGCCGAACCGGATGGGAAGGCCTCATGACCGCTGCCGCCGCAACAGCAACGAAGCCGAGCGCCGCCGACGATGGCATGGCCGGCGATGGTATGGCCGGACGCGTTCAGTCCGCGATCGATCGTGCGCTTCAGCGCAACATCAAGGGCCTCGAATATTTTGCCTCGCCGGCTCCCGTTATGGGCAAGACGCCGAAGGATCTCATTCATTCGCGCGGCACGCTCAATCTCTATCGTTACCGGCCGCTCAGCGATGAGGTCTATCGCGTGCCGCTGCTCTTCGTCATGGCGACGACGAATAAGGGCTACATTTTCGATCTCGCGCCCGGGCAGAGCCTTGTCGAATACCTGCTCAAGCAGGGCTACGACGTCTATGTCATCGACTGGAATGCGCCGCGCGCCGACGAAAAGCATCTCAGTCTCGAGAGCTACGTCCTCGATTTCATTCCCGAATGCATCACGCGTGTGCAGGAGGAATCGGGCGAAGAGGATGTAACGCTCGTCGGCTACTGCATGGGCGGCGTATTGTCGGTCATGTACGCGGCCGCGCATCCCGACGGCCCGATCAAAAACCTCGCCTGCTTTACGACGCCGATCGACTGGGAACACATGACGATGTTTCGGCGCTGGTCGGATCGCCGCTATTTCGAGGTGGATCGGCTCGTCGATACGCTCGGCAACATTCCGCCCGAGCTGATCTTCGCGTCGTTCGAGATGCTGCGCCCGGCGACGCGCATCGCCGGCCAAGTGCAGCTTTGGGAAAACATGTGGAATGACGATTATGTAAAATCCTACCGCATGTTCGATCGCTGGTCGACCGACCCGCTGCCGCTTGCCGGCGAGTATTTCCGCCAGACGATCAAGGAACTGATGTGGGAAAACCGATTGCTGAAGGGCAACCTCACGCTCAACGGCAAGCGCGTCGACATGGGCAACATCAAGGTTCCCGTATTCCACGCCGTTGCGCTGCACGATCACATCGTGCCTTATGATGCTTCGAAACCGCTGGTCGCTTCGGTCGGCGCGGAAGATAAAAAAGAAATTGTGCTAAAAGGCGGACATGTCAGCGTCGTCGCCGGGCCCAATGCCGTGAAAAGGCTGTGGCCCGCCCTTGATCAATGGCTCGGGGAGAGATCGGTTTGAGCGATCACGCACGCAACTATCCGCGCATCGTCAGATATGAAGGCGGCTCGGCGGAAATACGCTTGATGGCAACCGCCGACGGACCGGCGGTGCTTGCTTTCGCGCGCGCGCTTCCCGCGCACGATCTCCTGTTTCTGCCGCGCGACATCAGTCAGGAGAAGGTTCTGAACGCGTGGCTGAGCGAGATCGAGCGCGGTAGCTTCACGAGCCTCGTCGCGACCGTCGATGGCGAGGTCGCCGGCTGCGCGGCGATTGTGCGCGATCCCTTGTCGTGGGCGCGTCACGTCGGCGAATTACGAATTGTGACGAGCTCGAAGGTCCGCGGCAAAGGCGTCGGGCGGGCGCTGATCGAGGAATCCTTCGCGATCGCGCTCAGTCTCGGACTCGAGAAGCTTTGCGCGCAGATGACCGTGGATCAGCGCGGCGCGATCGAGATTTTCGAAGGCCTCGGCTTCCGCGGCGAGGCCCTGTTGCGCGATCAGGTGAAGGATCCGGACGGGACGAAGCACGACATCGTCATCCTGAGCCACGACGTCGCGCGCGTTCAGGCGCAAATGGAAGCCTATGGCGTCACCGGCGCATTCTGAATTTGGGCGCTTGAACGAAAAGCTGCCGCCATTATTCTTCGCCTAGGAGGCAAGCAAGAACGGCGCGGGTAGGTCGGCCCGCGCTCAAACCAGGAGAAAATGCGATGGCCGAAGAACATCACCAGGGTTCGCAAAGCGGAGGCACGGGTGGCCAGACGCCCAGCTTCGATTTCACCAAAATGCTTCAGCAATTCCAAATTCCCGGCGTCGATTTCTCGTCGATCGTCGAGCGCGAACGCAAGAATATCGAGGCGCTCGCCGAAGCAAACCGCATCGCCTTTGAAGGTTGGCAGAACCTCGTGCGCCGCCAGAGCGAAATCCTGCAGGATTCGATGAAGCGGGCGGTCGAAGACGCCAAGAACCAGACGGCGCTGAAGAACGGCGCAGAATTGGCGCGGAGCGCCTTCGAGACCGCGCTCGCAAACATGCGCGAGCTTGCCGAGATGGCGGCGAAGTCGCAGCGCGACGCATTCGAAGTGATCCGCAAGCGCGTCGAGGAGAACATGAGCGTGCTGCGCGGCAAGAAGCCGGACTAGAGGCAGGAGCAGTCGCCCGAAGCCTCGCGTTTTCTCCTGACGGCGCGCGCCCGCGAGATACACGGCGCGCGCCTCGTCAGCTCAGCCTTCTACGCCGCCGCTTGCTTGCGCGCTTCTTCCTCGTAGAGCTCTTTCTTCGATAGCTTGCCGACGGCGGTTTTCGGCAACTCGGCGCGGATTTCCATGGCGCCGAGCTGCTCGTGCTTGCCGAGCTTGTCCTTCAGGAAGTTCTTCATCTCCTCGAAGCTCATCGGTGCCGCGCCCGCCTTCAGTTTGATGAACGCTTTCGGCGACTGGCCGCGATATTCGTCGCGAATACCGATGACGCTGACCTCCTCGACGGAGGGATGCTTGTAGATCGCTTCCTCGATGATGCGCGGATACACGTTGAACCCGCCGCACAGCAGCATGTCCTTGGTGCGGTCGACGATGTAGATGTAGCCGTCGTCGTCCATGTAGCCGACGTCGCCCGTCAGCATGTAGCCGTCCGGCGTCATCACGTCCGACGTCGCATCGGGCTTTTTCCAGTAGCCCTTCATGACGTTCGGGCCGCCGATCGCGATCTCGCCTTTCTCGCCGTAGGGCACGTATTTCGCGGGGTCCTCCACGTTGGCGAATTTGATCGTGATGCCGGGAATGGGAATGCCGCAGGAGCCCGGCTTCACCGGCCCCTTCGGTGGCGTGAACGTGCCCGTCAGCGACGTCTCGGTCATACCCCAGCCCTCGGCGAGCCGGCAGCCGGTGATCTCCTGAAACCTTTGCTGCACTTCGACCGGCAGCGGCGCGCCGCCCGACGCGCACCATTTCAGCGACGACACGTCGACCTTCTCGATGCCGGGATAGTTGATGATCGCGACATACATTGTCGGCACGCCCGGGAAAGACGTGATCTTCTTGTTGGCGATGTCCTTGACGATCGCCTCGACCTCGAAGCGCGTGTGCATCACGAGCTCGGCGCCAAGCCGCAACCCGAGAAGCATGTTCACGGTGAGCGCGTAGATGTGGAACGGCGGCAAGACGGCGAGAACGCGCTCCTTGCCTTCTTCCAGAACCGGCGGCTCGGTGCGCGTCGATTCCACATACTGGCTCGTTGCCGCCGAGAGGTTGGCGTGCGTCAGCATTGCGCCTTTCGGCAGACCCGTCGTGCCGCCGGTATATTGCAGGACGGCGATCGCCTCTTTCAGGTCGCCCAGCGGATAGGCCTTGTACTTCCCGTCATTGTCGAGAAGCTTTTGGAAGGCGAGATGGCGGTCGTCCGTGGGAACGGCGGCAAGCTGATCGGTCTTCGCCATCTGGCCGCGCACCATGTCCGCCGCGCCGGTCATTTCCGCGACCTCTCCAACGATCAGCTTTTTCAGCCGCGTCTTGCCGAGGAGCCGTCCCATCTGCGGGTAGAGAGCTTTCAAATCCAGCGTGAAGAGGAAATCGGTCTGGCTGTCCTCGACCTTGTGCTCCAATACCTTTTCGGCATCGAGCGGCGAGTAGTTCACAGCCGTGCCGCCGGCTTTCATCACGCCGAAGAAGGCAATGACGTAATGCGGCGTGTTGGGCAGATAGAGCCCGACATGCACGCCTGGCTTCACGCCGAGGTCTTGCAATCCCTTCGCGGCCCGGTTGGCGAGATCGTTCAGCTCGCGATAGGTGATCCGGCGGCCCATGAATTCGAGCGCCGGCTTGTCGCCCCACTTCTTTGCCGAATCCTCCAAAATCTGCTGCAGCGGCATCGTTGGCAGTTCGGCATGCCAGCGCACGCCCGCCGGATAGGATTTGATCCACGGTAGCTCGGTCATCTCGTCTCTCCCCGATCGTTCTTTTTTGCCGATTGGTCCGGCTGCGAACTGTCTCGCCGAAGACTAGCCGTGTGAGCGCCGCTGTCTAGGCCTGACTTGCTTGTGGGAAGCGGCGGCGATTTCCGCTTGCCGCAAATTCAGCTCTATTCCGGCGATGGACAATAGCGCCGGTCGCACTAGCCTCATCTGATGCTGCCTGAGCGTTCTGGTATGCAACGAGATCGGCGCGTCAAGCCGATCCGACAAAGGGGAGACGCAAATGACGGTTCATTCGA
>JAFAVH010000197.1 GCA_019242655.1 Methylobacteriaceae bacterium | reverse complement strand
CCCACGTGTTACTCACCCGTCTGCCACTCCGTATTGCTACGGCGTTCGACTTGCATGTGTTAGGCCTGCCGCCAGCGTTCGTTCTGAGCCAGGATCAAACTCTCAAGTTGGACTGAGATTTTGTCCCGACTAGTCACATAAACTCTTGACGAGTCCCAAGCACACTCGCTCGCTAAACCTCACGGCTCGCGAACGCGGTGTGACTTGAGTAACGTGACAGTCAGAGTGTCTCATCGACCTCTCCCGTGAGGGAGCGGTCCGCAAGGACCTCCGCCGTCCACGTTTCTCTTTCTTCCGATTCAATTGTCAAACAGCAGCATACAGAGCGAGGGGCTCACACCCTTTGGCGGTCGAACTGGCTGCCCCGATCTGTCGACCGGGTGGCAAAAGGCCTAAGAAGCTCAGAAAGACGACCTGCCGCAGCTGCCCGAAGCAGCCCCGCCGTCGATGGGTGTATATAGGTCCGCTCGCGGCAGACTGTCAACACGGATTTATAAAAATGTCGCGCTGCGCGTGAACGCCGCAGAATTGCTGGGCTCCAGCAATTCACAGCCTGTGTATAGAACCGCTCCCCGCCGCATTCGGCTGTGCGGTGCCGCAAATGCATATGGGGAACGCGCCGCATTTGCGCCACCATCAACAGGCTTGTTTTCCCTTAGGCGTCGTTCGGGCGCGCATTGACTCGGGCTGCGGGCCAGCCTGAACTCGAGCCTTCAGCCCAGCGGATTTTCGAGTGCAGACGCAGGCCTCCGTCTCGACGTTGTCTTGGGGCCGCCACGCCGCCGCAGCCGATATCGGCACCGAGCCTCCGATCGAAGCCGATGGGCGCCGACATACACCTGAAGATCATCGCCATATCTCGCTGCGCTGGCTCGCCGGAACCGTTCTCACTGGATTGACCGGCGCGCTTCTGATTGGCGCTGCCGTCTATTCCGCGCTGGACGGCCAATCGAATTTCGCCGAAGCGCCAACGCCGGCAGTTCCTCGCGCGGAAAAGACCGATGCGGCGGTCAACCCCCGCAAGGGCGATCGGCTGGTCAAGAGCGTCGATATCGTCGCTGCCAAACAGAGCTTCCGCACGCCGACCATTGTGAAGAGCGGCGATAAGGACGTGATCCGCACCCGCGCCTTCACCAAGGTCTCCACCACACTGACCTTGAACGCTACCGGCTTTGCCGACGAGGTGCCGCCCTTCAACCCGCTGAAAGTGCTCACCGGCGCCCGTAATGGGGTGGAGCAGGTTCCGGAAACCGCATTACCGGCCCAGGACGACGCCGAGGTGTCGTTCGTCACCCGCGATCTCGGGTCGGATCAGGCGCCGTTCTCCGCCGCCAGCCTGTCGCTGCCGGAGGTCCAGGCACAGGTCATCGAGCACGTGAAGAACATGGTCTCGGCGAAGCCCTCGCTGGCGCTTCCAGCGCAGCTTCTTCTCATGCGCACGAGCCGCGCCGGGCTCGGGACGGGCGACGCGCTTTCCTACGCCAATGTCGGCGATCCCGTGCCGCGGTCGCCATTCTCGTCGATCGAAGTGCGCATGATCCCTGAGAACGTGACGCTCGTTCCCAAAGCCGAAGCCGCGCAGCAACCGACGCAGATGGAGGAGCGGCTCGTCGTTATCCGCCACGGCGAATCGTTTGAGGACGTGCTCGCCGCCAACAATGCGCCGCGCGAGAAAATCCCGAACATCGTCGCCGCGCTGAAGGGCAAGCGCAGCGATCCGATGCCGAGCGAAGGCCGCCGCCTGAAGCTGCTCTATGCCGATTTCGACGGCTCGGGAAAGAACATGCAGCTCGCCCGCATCTCGGTTTATGCGGATGACCGGCTCGAGGCGATGGCGGCGATCAGCGATCGCGGCCAGTACATGCAGGTCGCAACGGCCGCAACGCCGGCGCGGCCGAGTGCCGCAAAGCCCGCTAATGACGATGAAGATGAAGAGCAGGATTCCGGCGGAATGCGGCTCTATGATTCGCTCTACGAGACCGCGCTGAAACAGGAAGTTCCACGTCCCGTTATCGACGACCTTGTGCGCATTTTCGCCAACGATGTGGATTTCCAGCGTGCTGTTACTGCCGGCGATACGTTCGATGCTTTCTATAGCGAGCCCGATGAAATCGAGGGCAGGGAGGAACTGCTATTTGCTTCAATTACGGCCCGCAACGAGACTTTCAGATATTATCGATTTCAAACGCCAGATGACGGCTTGATTGATTTTTATGACGAGAACGGCCGCTCCACGCGCAAATTCCTGGTGCGCAAGCCGATTGCCTGGGGCGAGATGCGCTCCGGCTTTGGTTATCGCCGCCATCCCATTCTCGGCTACGCCAAGATGCATACGGGCGTCGATTGGGCGGCGCCGATCGGCACACCGATTTTCGCGGCGGGCAACGGCACCGTTATCAAGGCGCAATGGGACGCAGGCTACGGCCGTCGCGTCGAAGTCCAACATGCCAACGGCTATGTGACCGCCTATAATCACATGTCGGGTTTTGCGCGCGGCGTCAAGGAAGGCCTGCGCATCAAGCAAGGCCAAGTGCTCGGCTTCTTGGGCTCGAGCGGTCTGTCGACCGGCCCGCATCTCCATTACGAGGTGATGGTCAACGGTCATTTCGTCGATCCGATGCGTGTCAAGCTCGCGCGCACGCGCGAATTTGACGGCAAGATGCTGGCCTCGTTTTCGCGTGAGCGCGATCGCATCGAAGGACTGATGGCGAAGGCGCCGAACGCTACGGCGAGCCTTGCGCGCCGGCAATCGGCGGCGAATTAGAGGCCGACGGCGCGCCTTATATCGTCCGAGGTCATTCCGCTGGCACGCAGATCGCGCAATGTCGGCGAGCCGCGGCTTTTAGACAATTTGTGCCCGTTCGCGTCTATGATCAGATCATGATGATGGTAGCGCGGTGCGTGCAATCGAAGCAGCACCTGCAGCAAACGGTGCATGCCGGTTGACGCGAACAGATCCTTGCCGCGCACAATATCGGTCACGCCTTGCTTCGCGTCATCGACGACGACGCTGATATGGTAGCTCGTGCCGACATCGCGCCGTGCAAGAACGACGTCGCCCCAGGCCCCCGGTTCGGCGGCGAGCTCGCGCCCGAAATTGCCGGTCTCGAATTCAGACCAACTCAGACCCCCGACGAGATCGACCGCTTTCGCCGTATCGAGCCGCCACGCCACGCGTTTCCCCGCTGCGAGCCGCGCGGATCGTTCCGCGGCGTCAAGGTGCCGGCATGTGCCGGGATAAAGCGGCGAGCCGTCCGGGTCGCGCGGCCAATCCGTGCGGCCGGCAATCGCGCGCGAGATGTCACCGCGCGTGCAGAAGCACGGATAGATCAGCCCTCGTTCACGTAATACGCCGAGAGCTTGCGCGTAGTCGGCGAAATGCTCGCTCTGCCGGCGTACCGGCTGTTCCCATTCTACGCCCAACCAGGCGAGATCGTCATAGATCGCGCGCTCATGTTCGGGCCGGCAACGCGCGATATCGATGTCCTCGACGCGCAGGAGCAATCGTCCGCCGCTCGCGCGCGCCATCTTCGCGTTCAACAGTGCGGAATAGGCATGGCCGAGATGCAGATATCCGTTCGGCGACGGCGCGAAGCGGAAGATTGGCCGTTCGGACATTTCGATCCAATTGCGCCGACAATGACGTAGAATGCAATCTCACATCAGGAGTGTGTGAACGCGATGAGAGCGACGGCAAAGAGAGGTAAGGAAAAAAGCGCCAGGAGTAGAGCATCGCTGAAGCGTGTGGCGAAAAAGCTTGCCAAAGCCCCGCCCAGGAAGCGCCGCCGCCGCGTCCGCAAGCCAGCCTCGCGCATCTACCATCCCGGGCCGCTGATTGATGGCGAAGCGGCGCTTGCCGTCGGCGTCGCCGCGCTTGCAGCGCAAGATCCGGAGGCAATCGCCCACATGCTGGAGATCGGCGGGCCGACGCCGCTGCGGCGCCGCGAGCCCGGTTTCGAAGGCCTCGCTGCGATCATCGTGTCGCAGCAGGTCTCGACCGCCAGCGCCAACGCGATTTTCGGACGCTTACACAGCATGGTCTCGCCGCTCGATGCCGCAAATCTTCTCGCCACCTCGGAAGACACGCTGCGCGCCGCGGGCCTCTCCGCACCAAAGATCCGTGGCCTGCGCGCGGTCGCAGAAGCCGTCGCAACCAAGGCGCTCGACATAGACGCACTCGCATCGATGACCGCGGAAGAGGCGCACGCGAAACTCGTCGCTGTGAAAGGCATCGGTCCCTGGACCGCCGACATCTTTCTTTTGTTCTGCCTCGGCCACCCCGACGCCTGGCCCGCCGGCGACCTCGCCTTACAGGAAGCAGCGCGCCTCGCGCTCAACATGAAAAAGCGCCCGGACACGATGCGGCTTGAAAAGATTGGCGAGCGCTGGCGCCCTTGGCGCGGCGTCGCCGCGCGCATGTTGTGGGCCTATTACCGCGCCCGCAAAGCGGGGCGCGCCGGCATGTCATTGGAGTGACGCGCCGAACCTTTGGGCGCCCTGTTCCAGCAGATTCACCGGTCTTCACGGCACGATCGCCAGGAACAGAAACGCCGCGAAAATCACGAGATGAACGACACCCTGCAATATGGTGGTGCGCCCCGTCCCGAGCGTGATCACCGCAATGAAAAGGGTTAGCGCGAGAAGTATCTGCTGCATCAGTCCCAGACCGAGCGTGAGCGGGATGTCGAGGACGATTGATACCGCCGCCACGACCGGGATCGTCAGCGCGATGCTGGCGAGTGCAGAGCCGAGCGCCAGATTGAGACTTGTCTGAAGCCGGTTTGCGCGGGCGGCGTTCAACGCCGCCCAGCTTTCGGGCAGTAGAACCAAAGCCGCGATGACGATTCCAACGACGCTCTTTGGTGCGCCGATTGCCGCGACGCCGGTCTCGACCGTTTGTGTCAGCGCCTTTGCCAATCCGACGACGGCTACGAGGGAAACAATCAATAACGCCGCGGCCGCCCAGAGCGGAGGCGCAGCTAGGTCACCCTCGGCAGCGCTAGAATTATCCTCTTCGTCGAGGAAATCCTCGCGATGGCGGATCGTCTGAACGAAGACGAAAGCACCATAGAGCACGAGCGACACGACACCCGCGAAGGCCAGCTGCGATGTCGAGAATACCGGGCCCGGCGTTGTCATCGTGTAGTTTGGAAGAACGAGCGAAAGCGTGGTCAACGCTGCCAGCACTGCAAGCGCCGCGCTCGCGCCTTGAACCTGAAAATCCTGCCGGTGATGCCGCACGCCGCCGGAAAGCAGGCAGAGGCCGACGAGACCGTTGCAGACGATCATCACGGCGGCGAACACCGTGTCGCGCGCAAGTGCAGATTTGTCGGCGCCGCCGCCGAGCATGAGTGAAACGATGAGCCCGACTTCGATTATCGTGACTGCGATGGCGAGAACGAGCGTGCCGAACGGTTCGCCGATTTGGTGCGCGATCTCCTCAGCGTGATGTACGCCGGCGAACACGGCCGCAACCAGCGCCAGCCCGGCGGCGATCGCGAGTGGGCCAGAAGCACTGGGCCAGACCACCGCGAGCACGATCGCCGCGGCGAACGGAAACGCCCAAGTCCAGAGTGGAATGGCCTTCATCGCGACAACGCACCGGCTTCTGCGTCGAAGCGAGATGCGCTTTCAGGAAACTTCAAAGAGTCCAGGAATATGTTACTCCGCCGCGATGCGGATCGCCGGCGCAGCGTCCTTCACTTCCGCATCGACATGCGGCTCGAACTTCACGAAGTTTTCGCGGAACATGTTGACGAGCCGTTTCGCTGTTTCGGCAAACTCGGACTTCGATTGCCATGTCTTCACCGGATTCAAGATGTGCGGCTCGACGCCGGGAACCGAACTCGGCACCGCAAGCCCGAAATATGGATCGGTGCGGAAACTTGCTTTATTGAGTGAGCCGTCGAGCGCCGCGGCGAGCAAACGCCGCGTCACGCGGATCGGCATGCGCCGTCCCGTGCCGAACTTGCCGCCGGTCCAGCCGGTATTCACGAGCCAGCAATCGACGTGATGGCGCGCGATCAAGTCGCGCAGCATGTTGCCGTAAACCGAGGGGTGCCGCGGCATGAACGGCGCGCCAAAGCAAGTCGAGAACGTCGCCTGCGGTTCGGTCACACCCTTTTCGGTGCCGGCCACTTTCGCGGTGTAGCCGGAGAGGAAGTGATACATTGCCTGGCTTGCATCGAGCTTGGCGATCGGCGGCATCACGCCGAACGCGTCCGCCGTCAGCATGACGATATTTTTCGGGTGCCCGGCGCGGCCGCTCAGTGACGCATTCGGGATGAAGTCGAGCGGATAGGCGATGCGTGTGTTCTCGGTCTTCGACGCATCGTCGAAATCGGGGATGCGCGTCAGCGGATCGAGAACGACATTCTCCATGACCGAGCCGAAGCGCTCGCTCGTCGCGTAAATCTCGGGCTCGGCCTCACGCGAGAGTTTGATCGCCTTGGCGTAGCAGCCGCCCTCGAAATTGAAGATGCCGTCGCGGCTCCACCCGTGCTCGTCGTCGCCGAGAAGGATGCGGTCGGGATCGGCCGACAGCGTCGTCTTGCCGGTGCCGGAGAGGCCGAAGAACAAAGCCGAATCGCCGTTCTTGCCGACATTGGCCGAGCAATGCATCGGCATCACTTTCTGCGCCGGCAGCACGAAATTGAGATAGCCGAAGACCGACTTCTTCATCTCGCCGGCGTAACTCGAGCCGCCGATCAGCACGATTTTGCGGGTGAAATCGACGGCGATGACCGTGTCGGAGCTGGCGCGGCAGCCATGCCGCTTCGAATCGGCGCGAAACGACGGCAGATCGATGATCGTCATATCCGCGGTGAACGAACGCAAATCCTCGACCGGCGGACGGATCAGCATCGTGCGAATGAACAGCGAATGCCAGGCGAGCTCGGTGAACACGCGCACCTTGACGCGATGCGCCGGCTCGGCGCCGCCATAGAGATCTTGCGCGAAAAGATGCTTGCCTTTGGCGTGCTCGATGAAGTCCTTGTAGAGCATGTCGAAATGCTCGCGGCTCATCGCGTTGGAATTGTCCCACCAGATCGTCTTGTTGGTGGTCTCATCGCGGACGATGAACTTGTCGCGGGGCGAGCGGCCTGTGTGCACGCCGGTTTCGGCAACGAGCGGTCCGCCGGCGGCGAGCTGCGCCTCGCCGTTCCTCAACGCCTCTTCGTACAGGCGCGGCGCCTCGAAATTGTAGGAGACGCCCTTGAGGTCCTTGAGACCGAACGCCTCGGCCGTGAAGGCCGGGTTGAAATTGCCCACCTGCTGCATCGTGTTTCCTCGAGTCCCGCCTATTCGAGCGGTTCTTTCCCCCACAACCGAGCGGGGTAAAGCGAAGGTTCCCTGCTTTAATCGTGTGCAGGCGGCGCGGCAAGCGGCTCCGCTAACGCACCGTTCGCGCCTTCGCTGCCAACGCGACGAGGACCGCGCGCAACTCGCCTGGTTCTTTGATGGGTGCATCGAACACGAGCCGCACGGTGCGGTCTGCGGCGGCAAGGTCCATGCCGTCCGGATCGATACCGGTTGCGCGCCACGGACCGTTCGCTTCGCCAAGCAACCGCGTCGCATAAAGCGACAGCGCGTCGCGATGATCCTCGTTCATATGCGCGACAGCGCCTTCTTCCGCCGCAAGCAGCGCCTCGGCGCCGACGAGTGGCGTCACAACGGCGTCGCCGGAAAAAGCAGCGGCGCGCGCGAAGCCGCCGTTGAGATGAGCGCGCTCGACTGCGATCCGCCAAAAGGAAAAATCGGCGAAGCCGGCATAGAGCTCCGACTTAGGGTGACGGCGCAGAAAGCGGCCGCGCACGTGCTCTTCAGTCGAGCGCGCAGCGCTGCCGACGATCGTCAGCCGCGGATGCGCCAGCGGGTCGCCCTTGCCGCCCTGCGAGAGCAGGAGCGAGCAGCGCGCGTCGCGCTCGAGATTGAGCGTGTGCGCAGCCAAGCGTGACAGGAGAAGCAGCGGCGCGCCGTTAAAGTCCGTGGCGACATTGACGAGGCTTGCAAAGGGATGCCCGCTCTCGGCCAAGCTTGCCAAGGCGCCGGCACGAATGCCGCGCAACAGACGCTTCGCCTCGGTGACCGCGTCGAACGCAGGTTCGGAAACCGCCACCGTTTCCCCAGGCAAAGCTTTAGCCTCGCGGCCAAATTGTGGCGAGGGGGTGATTTCCGTTTCGTTCACGTCTATAAGTGCCTTCCGTGCCGGTGCAATTCGCCCGGCAGCTGTGGTCCCGTGCAACGTGCGGCGCCACGTCCGGCCGTCAATGGTTTCGATGGTCCTCGTTTTGGAAGCATGCCGCTGCGCTTCTCCTTCCACTCCGCGGATCGGCCTGTGATCCGTCCCTCGAAGCCGTCACTGCCTCGTTCAAAGGTACTTTGTTCATGCCGACAATCGCGCTGGTCGACGACGACCGCAACATCCTGACCTCGGTTTCCATTGCCTTGGAAGGCGAAGGCTATCGGGTGCAGACCTATACCGACGGCTCGACCGCGCTCGACGGGCTGAAGACCAATCCGCCCGACCTCGCGATTTTCGACATCAAGATGCCGCGCATGGACGGAATGGAGCTCTTGCGCCGCCTGCGCCAGAAATCCGACCTGCCGGTGATCTTTCTCACTTCGAAGGACGAGGAGATCGACGAGCTCTTCGGCCTCAAGATGGGCGCCGACGATTTCATCCGCAAACCGTTCTCGCAGCGCCTGCTCGTAGAGCGCGTCAAGGCAATCCTGCGCCGCGCCAATCCCAAAGAGGCTGCCGCGCAGAAGGAG
>JAFAVH010000126.1 GCA_019242655.1 Methylobacteriaceae bacterium | reverse complement strand
GCGCGCAAGCTCTTCGGACAATAATTTGTGCCCGAATGCGTGGTGGCCGGAGACGATGACGCAGTCGAGGTCCGGCATCCGCCCGACGATATCCTTCACTGCCGGATAGAGCGCCTCGGAGACGAACAGCACGCGCGCGCGGCAATCCGCGAGCACATAGGCATATTGCTCGGCCGTGAGCAGCGTGTTCAGCGGCACCGGCACCACGCCGGCGCGAATGGCTCCCAGGAACACGATGGGAAAGTCGACGGTGTCGAGCATGATCATGGCGACGCGCTCTTCGCGGCGAACGCCAAGACGGCGCAGCATGTTGGCGGCCCGGCAGGTCTGTCTCTGCAGGTCGGAATAAGTAAGGTCGGAAACCGTGTCGGTATAGGCGAGCTTGTCGCCCCGCCCTTCCCTGATATTGCGGTCGAGCAGCCAATTAACCGCGTTGTAGGAAGTCACCGCGTCTCTCCCCGACTGTCCGGGTTTTACCCAATGGAATTATAATGCATACAAAGCCACTCCATTCGCTTGCTGTCAATCCTTCTCGGCATTATGTTGCCGGAATATGACTGAAACCAGCGATCCCGAATCCGACTTTCTCGAGCGACTCGGCCAGCGCGTCCGCACCATGCGCGCGCTGCGCGGCATGTCACGCAAGGTGCTGGCCAGGGTTTCCGGAATTTCCGAGCGCTATGTTGCGCAGCTCGAAAGCGGCAAGGGCAATGTCTCGATCGTGCTGCTTCGCCGCGTCTCGAATGCGATGGGCGCGCATCTCGAAGACCTGATTCCCACGGCCGATCCGGCCCCGGACTGGCCCGTGATCCGCGATCTGCTGCGCAAAGCCACGCCTGCGCAGATCGCGCAGGCCAAGGACCTGCTCGCCGGCCACGGCGCGACCAGCCAACGCGCCTCGTTCGCGGGCATCGCGCTGATCGGCTTGCGCGGCGCCGGGAAATCGACGCTCGGAAAAATCCTCGCGAAACGCATCGGCTGGAATTTCGTGGAGCTGAACAAGGAGATCGAGGCGCAGAACGGGCTTTCGATCGCCGAGATCATCGCGCTCTACGGCCAGGAAGGCTTTCGGCGCATGGAGCAGACCGCGCTGAACCAGCTGCTCGCACGCAAGGAGCTGATGGTACTCGCCACCGGCGGCGGCATCGTCTCGGAGCCGCTCACCTTCGATCTCATCCTGTCGTCGTTCTACACCATCTGGCTAAAGGCCGAGCCGGAAGAGCACATGGGCCGCGTGCGCAAGCAGGGCGATCTGCGCCCCATGGCCGATGACCGCTCGGCGATGGCGGAGCTCCGCAACATTCTCGTCAGCCGCGAGCCGCTTTACGCGCGGGCGTCGGCGACAGTCGATACTGCGGGGCTTTCGGTCGATGCAGCCGCCACGCGGCTGATCGACACGGTGCGGCCGGTGCTCCAGAACGAGGCAAGGTCGTTCGGGCTGCGGAGCGCGGCGGTTTGACGTCATTGCGTCGGCCGACGGGCCGAATGGCGCACGCCGTGGATCACAATTTGGTCCCTCGGCCCCCTCGTAGAATATCAAATACGGATAGGGAGAGACGACCAGTCGTCGCAAGCGCCCATTGCTCGTAAGCTGTCCGGCACGTGGATGCCGCAACAACAGATCGACGATTGCCTGGATGCGCGCCTGGACTTGAGCGCGCCACGCGGCGATCGTTCTTCAATATATGCCAACACTTCTTCGAGTTCGGCTGCCGCGCGCCGCGTGTAGCGCAGTTTCACAGGTTGTATTTGGCCCAGATGGCACGAACCTGTTAGTCGGCAGCGAATTCACCCCGATCCGCCTGCGCCAGCGACTCCGCAAACGAGGCCTCCTCAGCAGCACTCAATTGAATCACCGGCTGATCCTTGCCCACCAATTGCAGGAGGACACGAGCAAGCTCGTCCTGCATCTCGGCAGGAAGGCCTCGCACCGTCTCAACCGCTTGTTCAAGCAATTTGGTCATAAACCAATAATAGGTTGTTCGCAGGCCATACGGAATACCCTTAAAGCAACCTTGCTCTCACATCTTCCGCAGCCTCCAGCAGCAACGGAAGAAACCGCCTCACCATCTCCTCCGTCGAAATCCGGTCCACATGCGCGCCGATGTTGATCGCAGCGACGATCGCGCCGTCGTAGCGCTGGACCGGCACGGCGATGGAGCGGAAGTGCGGCTCGGCTTCGCGATCGACCAGGGAGTAGCCGCGGCCGCGATCGGCGACGATGGCGGCAAGCACGCGCTTCGTGTCGGTCACGGTCTGCGGCGTCAGCGCCTCGCGGCGCATCGCTGCGAGTTTGGTTCTCAAGTCCGCATCACTGAAACGCCCCAGCATGACGCGGCCGACCGCGGTGCAGAACGCAGGCAGGCGATAGCCGATATCGACGCCGCCGGTGAAGATGCGCGTCGGGGTCGCGCGCGCGACGAAGACGACGTCGCCGCCGTCGAGAACGGCGAGGGAGGAGATCTCCTGCGCCTCCACCGAGATGCGATCCAGCACCGGCTGCAACACGGAGACAAGCTGGTTCGAACGGAGGTAGCTGCCAGCCAATGTGAGCACATGCGGCGTCAGCGCGAACAGCTTGCCATCGCTTGAGACAAAGCCACCATGCTGCAACGTGAACAGCATGCGCCGCGCGGTGGCGCGCGGCAGGTCGGCGGCTTTCGCGATCTCGCTCAAGCTCATCGGCGCGGGCCGCTCGCCGAAGGCCTGCAACAGCCGCAAGCCCCGATCGAGGCTTTCGACAAAGTCGGTGGCGCGGACCGCGCCGTCCTCGCGCTTCAACTTCGGCATGAGCTTGGCCGTTCCGGCATCGATCAAAGTCTCGCTTGCAGTCCGCATTTGCCGTGCTATCATATTGAACAAATGTTCAATAGACGAACATACTACCCGCGGGTGCTTTCCAGCGCAAGTCCGCTACAATTCGAAAAGCCGCTACCAACGGAGGTGACGCGCCATGATGAGCCAGGAACAGAACGATCTGATCACCCGCACCGGCCCGAAGGACCCCTGCGGCAAGCTGATGCGGATGTATTGGCAACCGGCGGCTCTGGTCGATGAATTGCAAGGCCCGCGCGCGGTGCGGCCCGTGAAACTGCTCGGCGAGAACCTCGTGCTGTTCCGCGACGCGCAAGGCCGCTATGGCCTGATCGATCGCCATTGCGCGCATCGCGGCGCCGATCTCGCCTTCGG
>JAFAVH010000094.1 GCA_019242655.1 Methylobacteriaceae bacterium | reverse complement strand
TCTTCTGGCGCGATATGGGGGTGGTCAATCTCGCTTCCGGCAAGCCGACGCTGGTTCTTTCTGGGGGTGCTGCCGAGCGGCTCAAAGCGTTGGTTCCGCAGGGCTACGAGGCGGCCGTCCATATCACACTGACTGACGAATTCCCCTTGGCTCAGGCTCAGGTGATCATCGAGGCCGTCCCGAGACGCTGAGCTTTCGCCCTATTTACAACCCACCCCACACCTATATACGGCGCTCGGTAGCTCCCCGCCTTATCGGCCGGCGCGCCGATTCGAGAGCCAAATTATGAGCGAGCCAGTGGGCGTACGGCCCAAGAATTTAAGCCAAGCAAAGAAGGAAGAAGGCGGTTTCGCAGAAACGGTCAAGGTTATCGTCCAGGCGTTGCTCATCGCGCTGGTCGTCCGCACGTTCCTGTTCCAGCCGTTCAATATCCCGTCGGGCTCGATGATCCCGACGCTGCTCATCGGCGACTATCTCTTTGTCTCGAAATACTCTTACGGCTATTCCAAACACTCAATTCCTTTCAGTCCCAACGTTTTCGAGGGCCGCATTTTAGCCTCGCCGCCGAAACGAGGCGATGTGGTCGTCTTCAAACTGCCGCGCGACAATTCCACCGATTACATCAAGCGCGTGATCGGGCTGCCCGGTGATCGCATTCAGATGATCGACGGCCGACTTTACATCAACGGCCAGATTGTGCAGCGGGAACCGATCGCGAAGGTGAAGACTGAAGACCTCTACGGCCGTGACGTTGATGTGCCGACCTACAAGGAAACCCTGCCGGGCGGCGTGACGCACACGATCATCGAGATCCAGGGCGATACCGGCTTCAATGACAACACGCCGGTCTTCGAGGTGCCGCGCGATAACTATTTCATGATGGGTGATAATCGCGACAACTCCACCGATTCCCGCGTCGCGCCCGAGCAGGGCGGTGTAGGCTTCGTGCCGTTTGAAAATCTCATCGGCCGGGCCGAGATCACCTTTTTCTCCGTTGAGAACGGTCAGCCCGCTTGGGCCTTTTGGAAATGGCCGTGGACGGTTCGCTGGCATCGAATGTTTCAGCCGGTGCGCTAGGAGAGCCGATGGCCAGGGCGGTCGCGCGTGATCGTCAGGAACTCGAACAATCGATCGGATATCGCTTTCGCGCTCCCGCGCTTCTCGACGAGGCGCTGACGCATGCGACCGCGACCAGAGCCAAGCGCCGGACGAACTACCAACGCCTTGAATTTTTGGGCGATCGCGTTCTGGGACTGGTCGTCGCCGACATGTTGTTCGAGGTTTATCCCGACGCGAAAGAAGGCGAACTCTCGAAACGTCTATCCGATCTCGTGCGGCGCGAGACCTGCGCGGAGGTGGCGCGAGATTGGGGCCTTGCCGGACACATCCGTCTCGGCCCCGGCGAGGCGTCGGCCGGCGGCGGCGAGAAGCTGCCGATCCTCGCCGATGTTTGCGAGGCGTTGATCGGCGCCGTCTTTCTCGACGGCGGGTTTGACGCCGCACAAATGCTTGTACGAGGCGCGTTCGAGCATCGCATGCGTGCGCGGCGCCGGCCGTCGCAGGATCCGAAGACGGCCCTGCAGGAATGGGCGCAGGCGCGCGGACTGCCGACGCCGGTCTACAAGACACAAGAACGCTCCGGCCCCGACCACGCGCCGCGATTCACGATCAGCGTCGAGGTCGATGGATTTCCAGCAATCAGCGCGGATGCAGGCTCGAAACGCGCCGCGGAGCAGGGCGCCGCGGAAGCATTCCTCATTCGCGAAGGCGTGCTGTCGAGCGCCGCCGCATGAGCGAGGCGAACACGAAGACCCAATGCGGCTTCGTCGCGCTGATCGGCGCGCCCAATGCCGGCAAGTCGACGCTGCTCAATGCGCTTGTCGGCAGCAAGGTGTCGATCGTCTCGCGCAAGGTGCAGACGACTCGCGCACTGGTGCGCGGCATTGCAATCGATGGCGACGCGCAGATGATCTTTGTCGATACGCCAGGCATTTTCGTGCCGCGCCGGCGTCTCGATCAAGCGATGGTCGCTTCTGCTTGGGGCGGCGCCGGCGATGCCGACGTCGTGGCGCTGCTTGTTGATGCGCGCAAGGGGATCGATGGGGAGGTCGAAGCGATCCTCTCCGGCCTGAATAAGCTGAAAGCGCCGGTGATTTTGATCCTCAACAAAATCGATACGGTCGAGCGGTCGATCCTTCTAAAGCTCTCCGCCGATCTCAACGCGCGCTTGGCTTTTCGCGAGACCTTCATGATCTCGGCGTTGACCGCAGACGGCGTCCCGCACTTGAAAAATAAACTCGCGGCTATGATGCCGGAAGGTCCTTGGCTTTATCCCGAAGATCAGGTCTCTGACGCGCCTTTGCGGCTGCTCGCGGCGGAGATCACGCGCGAGAAACTGTTCGAGCGCTTGCACGACGAGCTGCCGTACCAATCGACCGTCGAGACGGAATCGTGGAAGGAATTGCCCGATGGCTCGGCGCGAATCGAGCAAACGATCTATGTCGCGCGCGAAGGACAGAAGAAGATCGTTCTTGGTGAGGGCGGGCGCACCATCAAGGCAATCGGTCAGGCGGCGCGCGGGGAGATAGCCGAAGCCGCGGAGCAGAAAGTGCATCTCTTCCTGTTTGTGAAAGTGCGTCCCAATTGGATCGACGATCCCGAGCGCTATCGCGAGATGGGACTCGAATTTCCCCGGGCTTGAGACGGGCTATGGATTGGCAGGATCGCGGTCTCATCATCGGCATCAGGAAACACGGTGAGACCAGTGTTATCCTTGAGGTCCTGACCCAGGCGCATGGCCGTCACATGGGGCTTGTGCGCGGCGGCCGCTCGCGCGCCATGCAGCCGATCTTGCAGGCCGGCAATTCGGTCGACGTGACTTGGCGCGCGCGGCTCGAAGAGCATCTCGGCACCTTCATTGTCGAGGGCGAGCGTCTCCGCGCGGCGCATCTCATGCAAAGCGCCCTCGGCCTGCACGGTCTCCATCACCTCGCGGCCTTGTTGCGGCTGTTGCCAGAGCGCGACCCGCATCCCGAACTCTGGCGCTTTGCCGAAATCCTCGCCGATCGGCTCGATGACAATGCGCGCGCGCCGGCCTTGATGCTGCGCTTCGAATTGGCGTTGCTGGCCGATCTCGGCTTCGGACTCGACCTTGACGAATGCACGCTGACCGGCGCGACCGAGGACCTCGTCTACGTCTCGCCGAAATCAGGCCGCGCGGTCGGCCGCGTGCCGGGCGAACCCTGGCGCGACCGGCTTCTGCCGCTGCCGGCATTTCTTTTGGTTGAAG
>JAFAVH010000011.1 GCA_019242655.1 Methylobacteriaceae bacterium | reverse complement strand
CCGGCGTGCCGCGTTTCACCGAGAATAGTGGCTTGCTCTCAAAGCCGCCGGGCTGTCCGTTCAGCATCCATAAGGTTTTCGCGCCCGGGGCATTACGCGCGCTGCCGCCTTCGACGATGATGTCGACTTTCTTCGCCTGGGCGAGGCGGATTTCCGCAGGCAGGAGCGGATTGAGCGGCAGGGAGGCGATGGACTTCCGTACCGCGCGCTTTGTACCCTGCGTCTTGAATACGAGAAGATCGCGATCGGCTTCGTTCATGCCGCGCAGGATAATCTTTGCGTTCTCGCTCTCGGCCTCCGGCAAATCGAACATGAGATCGAAGCGCGCGCCGGGCCCGACCGGAATTGTTTGGCGCACTGGCTCAAATGGATCGCAGGGCTGTCCGTCCATCGCCATCACGAACGGCTTAAAGCCTTCGAACGTGACGAACATGAAGCGCGCATTGGCGACATTCACGAGCCGCAAGCGAAGGCGCGATCCTGGCGCGAATGTTTCCGTGATCGGCGCCGCGCGGGCGTTGGCCGTCACGAGCGATCCAATACGGCCAGGACCCCCGACATCCGCGGGGTTACCGAAATCCTTGACGACCATTCCCTGTTCGTCGAGGCGCCAGTCATCGATCAGGAGCGCAAAATCGTGATCGACCTGCGGTGGCGACGGCTCTTCGACAATCAACAATCCGTAGAGTCCGCGCGCCATCTGCTCGCTCGTGAATGGCGCGACAAACGGGCGATAAAGATAAAGCCCGCTGTCAGGCACCCTGAAGCGATAGTCGAAGGACGCGCCGGGCATGACCGGCTTTTGCGTGAGCCCGACGACGCCATCCATGGCATTGTCGATCCGCACGCCGTGCCAATGCAGGCTCGTCGGCTGATCGAGCCGATTGACAAGGCGGACCGCAAGTTCCTCGCCGGGCTTGGCGCGGAGCACCGGCCCTGGAACTTGGCCGTCGTAGCCCCAGACATCGGTCTCGCCTGCCGGCGGGGCGAGGATGCGCTGCGAGCCCTTCCGCGCTTCCAGCACACGTAAGCCTTCCGGGGTCGCGGGCTCCGTCGGCTTTTGTGGTGTCTGCGCTCCTGCCGATAACGGCAGCAGGGTCGCCGCGGCGCCTCCAAGCAGAGTCCGGCGCGTAAAAGCGGGCATCCGCAAATCTCCGAGCCCTAGCGCTCGATCGGTTCGCCCGCGGCGGACCATTCCAGCATGCCGCCACCGAAATGCGCGCGCACGTCCTCGCGCCCATTCGCTTGCGCGATCGCCAGCGCTTTCGCCGAGCGGTTTCCCGAGCGGCATTGCAGAACGACGCGTTTGCCTTCTTGGTGCGGCAGCCCGGACGGATCGAAAGCCGACATGGGGTGGAGCGTCGCGCCCGCTATGTGGCCCGCATCCCACTCGTTCGGTTCGCGCACGTCGACCAGGAGGATCGAGCCGTCGGCAAGCCCTCGCTTCAATTCGTCGAGAGCGACATCTTCGATGATAGGTGAACCGTTATTCATTCTTTCAATCCGAGAACTTCTCCAGCATCTCTATAGAATCAGGAGACATTTAGAAAGCGGGACATCATGCCGCTTTAACCCTGCCGCTTCACGAAGGCGGTGATATCGACCCGCTCCCATATTCCAGCGGCATGAAACGGATCGGCGCGATTGAAGCCCTCAACAGCCGCATGATCGGGCGCTTCCATTATCATCAGACTGCCAATCATCGTCTTACCGTCATTTGCGACAAGCGGCCCTGACATGATCATGGACACGTTATGCGCAGAGGTATCGGCGAGAAAAGCTTTGTGCGCCTCGTAATTTGCGAGCCGCTTTTCGAGCGCACCCGCTTTGTCGAATGCATGCAGGACGAAAAACATTCCCCCTCCGGCAAAGCTCACTTACCACCTTTTCAGCCTCTCGATGGCCATGGGGCGCTATATCAGCCGGGCAGGCAAAATGCACCCGACCAGCCGCGGCACCTGTCCACCACGGCGTTGGGGATGGCGACGACCCCTATGCTCTCCGCCCCGTGCATCGAGCGAAGCTGGTTCAGCCCTGGCGGGCTCGCGGGGAAGTGCCAGCTGCCGGGCGGTCCCTACGGCTTTGAAAGCCATGGCGGATTGCCATCGGGTCTGCTTACATCAGATAACGACGAACAAGCAGGGCCCAACATGGCAAACGACATTACCCCTGACCTCGAATCCAGCGCTCTCGCCTATCATCGCGATCCGAGGCCGGGGAAGCTCGAAATCCATGCGACGAAGCCGCTTGCAACGCAGCGCGATCTCGCGCTCGCCTATTCGCCGGGCGTCGCCGCCGCGTGCATGGCGATCGCGAAGGATGCGCAGGAAGCCGCATCGCTGACGGTGCGGCAAAATCTCGTTGCGGTGCTCTCGAACGGCACGGCAGTGCTCGGTCTCGGCAATATCGGGCCGCTTGCCTCGAAGCCGGTGATGGAAGGCAAGGCCGTTCTGTTCAAGAAATTTGCTGGAATTGACGTGTTCGATATCGAGGTGGCGGAGACGGAGGTTGATCGCCTTGTCGAGGTCGTCGCCGCGCTCGAGCCGACCTTTGGCGGCATCAATCTTGAGGACATCAAGGCGCCGGAATGTTTCGAGGTCGAGCGCAAATTGCGCGAACGCATGAACATTCCGGTCTTCCATGACGACCAGCATGGCACCGCGATCATCGTCGGCGCGGCAGTGCTGAACGGATTGGAATTCGCGGGTAAGAAAATCGAGAATGCGAAGATCGTGACGTCGGGCGCCGGCGCGGCGGCGATCGCCTGCCTGAATTTGCTGCTGGAATTGGGCGCCAAGCGCGAGAACATCACCGTCACCGACATCGAAGGGGTCGTCTATAAAGGCCGCACCTCACTCATGGATCAGTGGAAAGGCGCATTTGCGCAAGAGACAACAGCGCGCAAGCTCGCCGACGTGATCGGCGGCACCGACATTTTCCTCGGCCTTTCCGCGGGCGGTGTTCTGAAGCAGGACATGGTCGCGCGCATGGCCGAGCGCCCGCTCATCATGGCGCTTGCCAATCCCAACCCGGAAATCGACCCTGCGGAGGCTTTCGCCGTCAAACCCGACGCGATGATCTGCACGG
>JAFAVH010000238.1 GCA_019242655.1 Methylobacteriaceae bacterium | reverse complement strand
CTCCGCATGCGCCTTCGCGTAAGCTTCGTCGAGATACGCGTTCGCGGTCTCGATCGTCAAACGCCCACCGTCCGGCATGGCATCGCGTGAATTGAGCGCAAGGTTGACGATCGCGCGCTCGAGTTGATGCGCATCGATATTCGCCGGCCAAAGACCACCTGCAAGAACCGTCTCGATTGCGATCGTTTCGCCGAGCGTGCTCCGCAGCAGCGCCGACACTTCGCTGACGAGCTTGTTGAGCTCCGTAGGTTTCGGCTCGAGCGGCTGGCGTCGTGCGAAAGCGAGCAGCTGGCGTGTCAGAGCAGACGCGCGCCGTGCACCCTCCATCGCGTTGTCCACGAGCTTCTTCAGCCGCGGGTCGTCCGTCGCAAGACGTCGATTGAGAAGATCGAGACTGCCGGTCACGATCGTCATCAGGTTATTGAAGTCGTGCGCCAGGCCGCCGGTCAGCCGGCCAATCGCTTCCATTTTCTGCGACTGGCGCAATTGGTCTTCGGTTTCCTCGCGGCGCCGGACCTCCATCCGCAATTCGTCGAAGAGCTGTCTTTCGCGCACCATGCGCCGCCGCGCGAGCGCCGTCAGGATGATGAGGCCGAGCGTTGCCGGAACGCCGAATATCAGGTGCCGGCTCATACTCGTCGCCCAAGCGCCGATAATGTGCGACCTATCGATGCCGGCGATCACATAAATCGGATAACCCTGCATGTGCCGGTAACCGGCGATCCGCGGCGCGTTATCGAGCGACACGGTGCTCTCATACATGCCGCGCTCCGGCGACAACTTCACGTTCGCCATGAACGATCCGTTGGCGGGGAGCCGGCGCTCATAACCGGACAGCTCAGGAGAACGCGCGAGAATGTAGCCGCCGCTGCGCGCAAGAACGATTGTCGTTCCGGCGGTCGTGATCTGTGAATAGAAGCTCCGAAAATAACCTGGATCGATCCCGATCGAAACGAGGCCGTTAAACGGATCGGCTTTCCCTTCATAGACGCCGCGCCGCCGGCTGACGATGAAAAAGTCACGCTTTAACAGGCGTCCGGTGACGATCTCGCTGACGGAGACCGCGTCCGGCGGTAAGGAGCCGTCGCGTTGTACCCGGAAATAAGGGCGATCCGAATAGTTCGACGTGCGCGGGACGGGATAGATCTGGCCGGAAACCAGGGCGGCTCCGTCGCGGTTGAAAACGAAAATCTCGTCGACCTGATCGAGCTTGCTGTCAAGCACGCCGAGGCGCTCATGTATGTCCTGCTCATGGGCGTAGATGTCTTCGTCAGACATGCCCGACAGCATCTGGTCGACTTGATTGAAGACGAGTTCGTGCGTTTCGAAAACCTTGGACGCATGCTCGTGGACGGCATCGAGGGTGCGGTCAAGCTGTGCGCGCGCTTCTTGGACAAGGGTCTGGTAGGAGAGATACGAGCTGACTACAAAAAGCAGAGCCGGAAGAATGATGACGGCAAGAAGCAGGATCGTGAACGGCCGCTCGGGATGCCGCGTTTGCCGCGCGTCGGCGCGTTCTCCTGCTGTTGCTTCTGCCATCAATCAATCCGGAGTTTCACGGTTCTCCCTCAATTGCTCTTCGTGTCTTTGATCGTCGGGAAAACGTCGGTCCAGGACGCCGGTACGTTTTTCAGTCCACCGCTGCGGCCCATGAAGTCGGCATATGCCTTGACCGCATGCACGTCCGTGCCGAAATCGTCGGGCATCGATTTCAGCATTGCTTCGACTTTCGGCGCGTCGAGCATCTTCGAAGGTTCGACCTTCAGATAAATGTTCGCCGCGCCCTTCGGATCCTTGCGGATGAAATCCGCGGCTTCCTGGACGGCGGCGATCAGCACGGGCACGAGTTTCGGGTTGGCATCGAGCCAACGCTTCGTCGCGCCGAGCACAAGAAAGGACGAGCGGCCGCCAAACGCGTCTTCGGACGAGACGAGCTTGTGCGCCCTGCCGCTGTCGAGAGCGATTTGCGTGAAGGGCGGCGTCGAGAAATATGCCTTCACTTCGCTCACACCGGAGAGAAGGGCGGCAATCGATTCCGGGTGCGGCAGCGCGACGACCTGTGTCTTCAGCTTGTCCTTCTGTCCCTCTCCGAACGTTTTCTCCGAGAGGATTTGCAACACGTACATTTGCGGCGAGACAATCGCGGGCATCGAGATTTTGTCGCCCGAACCGATGTCCTTCAGCGACTTCGCATCCGACTTGTTGGTGACGAGCACGAGCGGGCTCGAATTAACGCCGCAAATGCCGAAAATCTGATTGTTCGTGCCCTTCGCTTTGTCCCACGCAATTAGGAGCGCCGGCACGCCATAAACGCCGAGATCGACCGAGCCGGACAAGATCGCATCCTGCATCGCGCCGGAACCGGAAAAGCGCTGATATGCCGGCTCGACGTCGAGGCCGGCGGCCTTTGCGTGCTTTTCGATGAGCTTCTGCTCCTCGAGGATGAAAGTCGGCAAAAAACCGATGCCGAAACCGATGCCGATGCGAAGCGGCGTGGCGAACGCGGAAGTCGCCAGAGCCGTCAAGGCGAACGCGGCGCCAAGACGAGCAAGCCTTTTCTTCATTGTTTCCTCCGGAATCGCTTCTGTCAGAGTTGCGGATCGAGGAGCACGCGGTTGCGCGCCGATCCCATGACCGCGCTGTAGGCCTCGCGCGCTTTCGTGAGCGGAAACACGCTGGCGGCGTCGATCGCGAACGGCTTCAGCTCGCCGCTCGCAAAGCCCGGCAACAGGTTGCGCAGCACGTCTGCGCTTTCGATCGACGACAGCGCCAACGTGTCTACTCCCACATAGGTGTGGCGGCCGCGGTAGAACTCGAAAATATTGAATTCGACGACAGGCTTGATCGCCGCGATCAGGATTTGGCGTCCTTTTTTGGCGAGTGCTTTGTGCGCGGCCTGGAAATAAGGATCGCCTACGGTGTTGAAGACGATGTCGGCGCCGCGGCCGTTCGTCATCTCGCGCACTGCGTCGGCGATGTCGCTGCGGGAGGAATCGACGATCTCGACCGACGCGCTCGCGTGGCCGTCATAGGCCTCGGCCTTGCGCACGACGCCGATCACACGCGCGCCGCGCCACGTCGCGATCTGCGCCGCCGCCTGCCCGACCTTGCCGTTGACGCCCATGATAAGCACGCTCTCGCCTGCTTGCGGAAAACCCGCGCGTGAAAAACCTTCCGCCGCCGTGATAAACGGAACACCGATCCCCGCGGCTTCCCGCAGCGAGATGTTGCGCGGCTTTGCGACCAGCGCCTTCGCCTCGACGACAAGATGGCTGCCATGCGTGCCATCGCGCCTGATGCCGAGATCGCCGGACGAACCGAAAACTTCCATGCCGACAAGATCGGGCGGACCATCGATCACGGTGCCAGAGAAGTCGCGGCCCGGCGTGCGCGGAAAAACGGCGTAGGGCATCAGGCCCATCCCCGCTTTCACGTCCGACGGATTGACGGCCGCCGCGGCGATCTCGACAAGCGCATCTTCTTCACGCTCGCGCGCGAGACGCAGCGTCGAAAGCTGCGGGTTAACGGACTCTGCATCGCCGGCTTTCGCCTTGAGCTGCAGTACGCGCGCCTCGATACTTGCGTCGACACTTGCCTTGGCGCTCGTCCTCGTCGCGACGTTCATCCGCTCAGGCCGCCTTGCGCGTGCCCGAGGCCTGCGACGACAAGCCCAGCATTCCGCGCGCTTCGGCCGGCGTCGCGATCTGCCCGCCAAGCTCCTCGACAATGTTGCGCGCTTTCTCGACCATCTGCGCATTCGATTCGGCGAGCACGCCCTTACTGATCTGCACGCCGTCTTCGAGACCGACGCGTACATGGCCGCCCGACAGATAAGAAAGCGCCACCGCGGGGAAGCCCCAGCGGCCGGTCCCGAACGCGGTGAATTGCGTGTCGGCCGGTAAGAGCCCGCGCGCATAAAGCACAGTCTCGGGTGAGGCCTGGAATCCGTAGCGTACACCCATGACGATCGAGACGAGATGCGGCCCGGCGAGCGTGCCGTCCTTCACAAGGTCGCTCATCAGCGCAATGTCGCCGGAATCGAACAATTCGATTTCCGGCTTCACGCCTGCTTCACGAATGACTTTCGCCATGCGCCGCACGTTCGGCGGCGTGTTGATGACGACCTGCTTGCCGAATGTCATCGTATTCAAGTCGAGCGTGCAGATTTCCGGACGCAGGGCGGAAATATGTTCGACGCGCTTTTCCGGCACCATAAGGTTCGTGCCGGGACCGGCGACGCTCGGATCGTGATCCGACGGCGCGAAACGCCCGCCGGGACCCGTCGTGATGTTGAGAACGAGGCTCGTATTCTTCTTGCGGATGCGTTCGACGACGTCGCGGTAATAGGAGAGCTCCATCGACGGCATGCCGGTCGAGGGCTCGCGCACATGGATATGCACGACCGCCGCGCCCGCTTCGGCCGCGCCGAGACACGCATCGGCAATCTGTTCCGGCGTGATCGGCAGATGCGGGGTCATGTCGGGTGTCGTTTGATTGCCCGTGACGGCGCAGGTGATGATCACTTTGTCCCGCGGCATGACCATGAGCGAACTCCCTTTCGTTTCTTCCGGCGTCGAAGCCGGCTTACAAAGTCCGGCCGCCATCGACGATAATTGTCGCGCCGGTCGAATAGGAAAGATGCGTTGCGCAGGCAAGCACCGCTTCCGCAACATCTTCTGCTGTGGCGACGCGCTTTAACGGCGTCGATGCGGCGGCCTTTTCGTTGAACTCTGCGCCGCGCCCCGGCACGAAGCCGGTGGCAACCACACCCGGCGAGACCGTCATCACCCTGACCTCAGGCGCAAGCGCACGCGCGAGCGATTTGCCCATCACGTCGATTCCCGCCTTGGCGGCCCCATAGGCAATGTTGGACCCCGCTCCATTCAACGCGGCAATCGAGGAGATGTTCACGATAAGACCATCGCCGCTCGCCTTCAGCATCGGCGCGAAGGTGCGGACGGCGGCGAACTGGCCGCGCCAATTCACCGCGAACATACGGTCGATGAAATCGTCGTCGAGCGCGTCGAGGTCGCCATGCGCTATTGGTTTGGTGAAGCCGGCACTGTTGACGAGGATATCGAGGCGACCAAACGCGCGCTCAATTTCATCGCGCGCAGCGATCAGCGTTTTTGTCTCCGCGACGTCGGCGGCAACGGCGATATGACCTTTGCCGGCCAAAGCTGCGATGAGCGGAGCCGCGCGCGCGGCGGCCTCTTTGCCGGGCCGGTGTGTCAGCGCGACCTTGGCGCCAGCTTCCGCAAAGAGCTTCGCCGAAGCCGCGCCGATCCCGCCAACCCCACCAATGACGAGGGCGGTCTTGCCAGCAAGCGAGCCGCTCGATGTCATTTCAGGCAATTGGCGGCTTCGGCAATTCAGCCTCGCCCGGCTCCATGTGGAACGTATAGTCGAGCGTGTACCAAGGTGCCTTCACGTCTGCCGCAGGTGGCGCGCCTTTATCGTGGCGGACGTAATTGCCGACGAGCGCGCTGGTCACGCCGTACACGACATCCGAATCAAGGTGCTCATCGTCGTCGACGAAGACCTGCGTGATGAGCGTCTTGAAGCCTCGCTTGAAGCAGAGGAAATGCAAATGCGCGGGCCGATATTGTTCGCGGCCCTGCAGGCGGATCATGTCGCCGGCCGGTCCGTCCATCGGGATTGGATAGCCCGCAGGCTTTACCGAGCGGAAAGCGAAGCGCCCATCCGCATCCGTCGTGAACTTGCCGCGCAGGTTCATGTCGGCCTGGCCCTGGTCTTGGTTCTCGTACATGCCGGTCGGCGAGGATTGCCAGATGTCGACTTCGACACCGGCGATCGGCTTTTTGTCGGGCCCAACGATCCGGCAATCGGCGAAGAGTTCCGGTCCCGGCGTCTCAGAGCGCACGATCGAACCGCCATTCTCCGTGCGCGGCGAATTCATCCGCCAGAAGGGGCCGAGCAAAGCCGCCGCCGTCTCGGTCGCGCCGTTCTTGCCGTTGTTCATCAGGCAGACCAGCGTCGACAGACCGATCGCGTCGGAGAAAAGCACGCCCTCGTTATGCGTACCCGTCGTCTGCTTGCCGATGCGGTTCAGGAAATCGACGCCGATCTCCCATTCGTCTTCGGTGAGCTGCACCTCTTTGGCGAAGCCGTGAATGTGGCGGATGAACGATTCCATGATTTCTCTCGCCCGCGCGTCTTTCGTTTTCGCGATCGAGGCAAGAACAACCGGCGTGACATCGTCTTCGCTATCGATGATCCCAGAACGGGGAGGAGCTTCAGCGAGGCGGCTTACGGACATGTCTCAGCTCCGATCTGATTGCGGGGAGTGGCCAAGGACGCTCGCGCCCGGCTTTGGCCTTGTCAAGCACGTGACCGGCTCAGCTTTGTCATGCAATCGCGACCGGAACTTGAACTAAAGTTGCGCGCGCTCGTTCTCGCCTTGCCCAAGGGCAACAACGAGAGGACGGAAATGAAAACGATTTATGCGATCGCGCTCGCTGGTGTGGTCAGCCTGCTGGCGGTCAACGGTTCGATGGCGCAGGCCGATTCCGGCCAGACTGGCGGCAATGCCGCGGGCCAAGGTGCTGGCTCGCAGGCGGGCGGCGGCGGTGCTGGCGGCGCCGGCGGGAAGTAATAGCCGGGCAGTAACAGCAAAGACGCGATGTCACGAGCGCGGCGGCATTCGTGACATTCAGTCCGTCATCACCAGCGCCCAATACACCTTGTATTTCGATCCTGGCGCGTAAGCCGTCGCGATGCCCATGCGACGCATGCGCGGATTGAGCATGTTTTCGTTATGCGGCTTCGATTGCCGCCAGCCGGAGAAAGCTTCGGCGAGCGTGTGATACCCGGCCGACACGTTTTCGACCGCGGCGCTTTTTGTGAAGCCTGCTCCATCAAGCCGCGTCGACAAATTCCCGCGCACCTCATGACTGAGCTTGTCGGCGCGCGCCATCTCCGTCACCTGGCGTCGCGCCGCCGCTTCGAGTCCCGGGTCGACTGCGACGGGACCAAGGCCATGATTGCTTCGATAAAGCGAGATCATCTCCCGCGCCGCCCCGGCATCAACGCGCGCATCGTTGGAGGCGAGGTCCTTGTAGAAGGACGGCTCGCTCGGCAGCGGCGGCCGCGATGTCTCTGCGCAGCCGGCAAGGGCAAAGAGCGCAAGGGTCAAGAGCGAAGTGGGCGCGTATCTCAGCATCGTTTCATTTGTCGCTAATGATTGTTGACGGAGCGTGAAGGTCGATCAGGCCTCAACTTGACTCTACTTGGTCGCGATTATTTGAGAAAGCGCTGTAGAAACACGAGATCGAGCCAACGGCCGAACTTGTTGCCGACCTCCCTCAAATGAGCGACCCTTTCGAATCCGAGCCGCTCATGGAATCGGAGCGAACCCTCATTTGCGGCGTCCACGCCCGCGATCATGACGTGCTTTTCGAGTGCGATTGCGATCGGGACTAGCTCTCGCACGAGTCTCGCGCCGATTCCCGATCCTCGCTGATCGCTTCGCACATGCACTGTGTGCTCGACCGTGTGGCGATAACTTGGCCACGGACGAAAATCGCCAAAGGAGGCAAAGCCCAACACATCCGAGCCATCGACTGAGACAAGAACCGGATAGTGCTGCGCATGACGCCCATCGAGCCAATCTTTTCGGTTCTGCAACGACACCGGGTCGTCGGTATAGACCGCCGTCGAATTGACGATCACATCGTTGTAGATGGTCAAAATGCCGGGAAGATCGGCTTCGTTGGCAGGGCGGATCATTGGCGACACAGCCCGAAGGTCAGCTCTTTCCGCCCGCGCGGCGCGGAGCTTCCGGCTGCGTGCCGGAGAACAGATTCTCCAGCCTATCGATGTCGGCGAGTTCGACGACGGTCGGTACCGCCGGTGCGCCCAGGCTGAGATTTGCCGCCTTAAAGCGGCGATGTATCTCGAACAGCAATTCGCTCTTCACCCGTTGCGACGTTTCGACGTCGTCCACGTAAGCCAGGAGGTCGTATTTGTAAGCCGCTGCTTCGAGCGACGTGAGGAGCACTTGCGGCGCCGGTATCGACAGAATGAGATCCTGCACCTTCGCCGCGCCGATCAAAAGCTCTCGCACCTTTTCGGGATCGGCACCGGATTGCACCGAGAGCGAAATCTTGATGCGCCCAACACGATCCGTCCGCACCCAGTTCTTGACGACGCCGGTGACAAGATTCGAGTTCGGCACGATCATCAGTGCGCGATCGAATGTCTCGATCTCCGTCGACCGAACCGTGATCCGGCGCACAAATCCCTGGTCGTCGCCGACGACGACCCAGTCGCCGACTCGGATTGCGCGTTCCCATAAGAGGATGAGGCCGGATACGAAATTATTGACAATCGATTGCAGGCCGAAACCGATACCAACCGACAATGCGCCGGCAACAATCGCGAGCTTCTCGAAACTCAGGCCGAGATAGCCAAGCGCGAGGGCAACCGCGATGATGAAGCCGACATAGCCGAGGCTCGTCTTGATCGAGTTGCGTAGGCCGGTGTCGAGATTGGTATGCGGCAGGTAGCGGGTATCGAGCCAATATTGCAGGCCGCGGGTTGCGCCGTAGACAAGTGCGAAAAGAATAAGCGCGAAGATGACGCTCGACAGCGAAATCGTGACGCCGCCGACCGTGATGCCGAAGAAGGCTGCGCGGATGCTGCTTGCGAGATCGTCCGATTGCACGCCCCATGGCGCAAGGATCAGCAGTGCGGCGATGCAGAAAAGCGCGACATGCAGGACGCCGGAGAGAAGAATGCCGATCTGCTCGAGCGCTTCGCGTTTGACGCCGACGCTCGCCATGAGCGAGCGGCCGAGCGGCGCGGCGGGCTTGAAGCTCGCGGCGATCACTTCCTCGATCAACACGAGGACGAGATAAAGAACCGATCCGACGCAAGCGATCCAGACGATCTGATCGACCACAAACGCGGCGAGCGCGATATAGCCGACCGCCACCGCGGCGATGATGACAAGGATCGCGCTCCATGCACCAACACGCAGCGGCGCATACCAATCGCGGCGGGTAACGACAGCCGGGCCGAGGCACTCATCCGCGTCATCTGGCTCGTTGATAATCCCATAAAGTGCTATCGCCATGGAGAAGGCGACACAAAGCGCACCAAAGCCACGGGTGAAAACCGAAACCGGCAGTGTTGCACCAATGACCGCGCTCAGCGCTTCCAGAACCCGTGTCGCCGAGACGATGCATGCGACCGTGATTGCCAACCGCGAAATCTTTTCGGCAACGGAATCACTCACGTCGAGCAGACGCCAATGCGGGCGTGACGGCTGAAGCAGTGCGCGCGCGAGTCCGGCAGCGAGCGCGATGCGGACGACGCCTATAATGGTCGCGTGCACCAGCGGTTCGAACCGCAGCCCCAGAAGATCGAAGCCGTTGAAGAGCGAAAAGAACAGCGTCACCGACGCAAGCGGCACGATTGCGACGATCGTTCCGACCCAAAGCGCCGCGCGCACTTTGCGGAATCGCGTGGCGTCGGCAATCGAAGGCTCATGCGCGACGACGCGGCGCGAAATACGCGTCGCCGCGACATAGATTGCAATGAGCGCAAGGACCGTTGCCGCGAACGCGACGCGCCACCAGCCCGTCAGGCGAGACGCGGCGTTCGACCAGAAATCACCCGCCAGCCCCTGCACCGCGCGCGCATCACGCTTCAGATCGCTGGCAACGTCGCCCCACAAAGCCGGGTCGAAAAGGCTGGTCGTGCGCTGGAAGAGGGCCCGCGTGAAAAGCTCGCGGCGGCGCGAGGCGATGTGATCGGCGGTCTGATCGGCTTGGACGGCGATGAGGCGCGCGCGCTTCAAGGTCTCGTCGACATCGGAGAGCCGCTTCTGCTGCTCGGCCCGCTCAGCCGTCACCTGTGCGCTTTCCGCCGGTGCATTGTCGGCGGGCTTGGGTCCGAGCTGGTCCAGGCGCGCCTTGATGCCGGCGAGGATCGGCGTCAGCTGCGCGACAACTTCGTTGGCGTCGGTTTCGATGGGATCGATCCGGCCGCGGAAATCGGCAAGCTCTGCGTCCGACAGAGTGCGATTGGTGAGCGCCTTGTCGATCTGGTCGAGCGCGGCGTGCGCCTGATCGACCCGCTGGCCGGCGGTGAGCTGCGGGGCGGACGCAGGTGCTCCGGTCTGCGCAAGCGACCCAAAGGAGACGCAGAAGAGGGCAAAAACCGGCAGGAGGAAGCGAAGCCGGGGAAGGAAGCGCATTGGAAAATTGCTCCGGTCGTCCGTGGAAATGCCTTGGGAAGTGCCTTGGCCACCGGAGCAGGCGGCGCAATGACTTAAGCGGGGCGAGGCCCGAATCTGCCGGGGAAATCCGGTTTTGTTTTGACGTTCCGGGACTTAGGCCGGCGGATAGGCGTGGACGATTCCACGCCAGTCCTCGATCTCGTGGCTGTCCGCCTCGCCAGTGTCCGCCTTTCCAAGCCGGACGCGGTTGCGCCCGATCGGCGTCTTGCCGAAGCCGCCCGGGATATCGAGGACGTAGGTGGGCTGGCAGAGGCCGGAGATGCGGCCGAGAAGCGCCGCCGCGAGCGTCTGGCCCTCTTCGATCGAGAGGCGGAAATGCGCCGTGCCCGGCGCCAGATCGGGATGGTGCAGGTAATAAGGCTTGATCCGCGTCTCGACGAAAGCGCGCATCAGCGCCGCCAGCGTCTCGGCATTGTCGTTGACGCCGCGCAAAAGCACGGTCTGGCCGAGCATCGGGATGCCGGCGTCGATGAAGCGGGCGCACGCCATGCGGGCCGCCTGCGTGAGCTCGCGCGGATGATTTGCGTGCAGCGCGACGTAGACGCTCTTGCCGCTGGCCTGGAGCGCCGCGATCAGCGCGGCATCGATCCGCTCGGGGACGGCGACCGGCATGCGTGTATGTATGCGTAGGATTTTGACATGCGCGACGCCCGCGAGCCGGCGCGCCACCGCTTCAAGCCGCCGCGGCGAAAGCGCCAGCGGATCCCCGCCGGTGAGGATGACCTCCCAGATGTCGGAATGCGCGGCAATGTAGGCGAGGGCGCGGTCGAGCGCTTCGGAGGACAATACGCCCTTGCCTTGCCCGACTGTCTCGCGGCGGAAACAGAAGCGGCAATAGACTGGACAAGTCGCGAGAAGCTTTAACAGCACCCGATCGGGGTAGCGGTGAACGATCGCCTCGACTGGGCTGTAGACGTTGTCGCCGATTGGATCGGCGATCTCACCGGGCGTGTTCTCTAGCTCGTTTGAATCAGGCAAAAATTGTCGCGCGATCGGGTCCTCAGGATCGGCAGGATCGATGAGGCGAACGAGCGCCGGCGGCAGCGCCAGTGCATAACGCTTGCTGACTGGCTCGAGCTCGGCGATGCGCTCCGTCGGAATGAGACCAAAGGCAGCGAGTTCGACTGGCCGCCGCAGCGTGCCGTCCGTCGCGCTCACGACGAGGTGCCGGCGACGGGTGCCCACATGACCTGCTCGATCCGCTCGGCGCCGGAGGCAAGCATAACCAGCCGATCAAAGCCGAGGGCGATCCCGCAGGCAGGCGGCATCGTGGCGAGGGCGGCGAGGAAATTCTCGTCGATCGGATAGCTCTCCCCGTAGACGCGGGCGCGCGCCGCCATCTGAGTGTCGAACCGACGGCGCTGCTCGGCAGGGTCGGTCAGTTCACCGAAGGCGTTGGCGAGCTCGACCCCACAGGCGAACAGCTCGAACCGCTCGGCGAAGCGGGGGTCATCGGCTTTGATACGCGCCCCAGCAGCTTCGCAGGCGGGATAATCGATGAGGATAGTCGCGCGGCCAAGGCCGAGCTTCGGCTCGATCGCCTCACTCATCACCTTGCTGAAAATGTCCGACCAGCTGTCGTCCGGCGTCACTCGGATGCCGTGCCGTTCCGCGCCCGGCGCCAGCAAATCGCGATCGCCATGGCCATCATTATCAAGAGTGGCCGGCAGATCGATCAGCGTATGCTCCATGAATGCGTCCGCCACGGTGACGAGGTGCGGCTCGGCGAACGCGTTCATCGTGCGCCCGCGGAAGCCGAATGTGTCCACGCCGGCGGCAATCGCGGCCTCGGACAGGAGGCCCGCGCAATCCTCGATCAACCGGGAATAGTCCTCGTTTGCCCGATACCATTCGAGCATCGTGAATTCCGGATGGTGCAGCGGGCCGCGCTCACGATTGCGGAAGGCATGCGCCAGCGTGAAAATCCGCGTTTCTCCAGCCGCGAGCAGCTTCTTCATCGCAAATTCCGGCGATGTCGCGAGATAGAGCGGCATCCGGCTGGCGTCCGGCGCGATGAGCTCGGTGGCGAAGGCGGAGAGATGCGCCTCGTTGCCGGGCGAGACCTGCAGCACCGGCACGTCGACCTCGAGAAAGTGCTCGCGGCCGAAGAACTGTCGGCAGGCGGCAAGCAAGCGCGAGCGCATCTTCAGAAAAGGCCGGCGGTCTTCATGCACATGCGGAGCCCACCATGGTGAGGCCTCTGTCACCGCCGTCAAAACCGCGCCGCCCTCTTGTCTACCCGCATGCGGCGGTTCATAGACCCGCACGCGCCGGCCAGCAATTGAGGAGAAGACGTGAAGGTCATTGCCAGTTCGATTCGCAAGGGAAACATCATCGAGCGGGACGATGGCCAGCTCTATGTCGTGCTGACGGCCGAGAGCTTCCATCCGGGCAAGGGCACGCCGACGACGCAGATTGACATGCGCCGCCTCTCCGACGGCGTGAAGGTCTCCGACCGCTACAAGACGACCGAGCAGGTCGAGCGCGCCTATGTCGAGGACCGGCCGTTCAGCTACCTCTTCGAGGATAGCGAGGGCTACACTTTCATGAATACGGAGACCTTCGACCAGGTGATCGTGCCGAAAGAGGTCATCGGCGATCAGGCCGCCTACCTGCAGGAAAACATGGAGGTCATGCTTTCCCTGTTTAACGGCACCGCGGTCGGCATCCAATTGCCGCAGCGCGTCACGTTGGAAGTGGTTGAAACGGAACCGGCGATGAAGGGTCAGACCGCGTCGTCCTCCTATAAGCCTGCGAAAATGTCGAACGGCGCGCGCGTGATGGTGCCGCCGCACATCCAGCCCGGCACGCGCATCGTCGTCATGACCGAGGATGGCTCCTACGTGGAGCGGGCGAAGGATTGATTTGGACCATATGATGGTCCATCATCCTGAGATGGAAGTTTCCGTTACCGACGCCAAAGCGCAATTGACCGAGCTCGTCCGCAGAGCCGAAGCTGGCGATGAGGTAATCCTCACCCGCCACGGTCACCCAGCGGTGCGGCTGACTCCGGTCAAAAACCGGCCCGATCACGCGGCCCGGCGTAAACTATTGGAAGAATTCCGAACGGCGGCGTCGTCTAAAATACTCCCCGGTCCTGATGCGGCTCGCAGCCAGGACTTCCTTTATGGCGACGATGGCCTTCCCGAGTGATCGCAGTCGATACGTCAGCGCTCATCGCAATCGCGCAGGCGGAGCGGCAGAGTGACGTTTGCCTTTCGGCCCTCGCGCGAACAGATGAAGCTATAATCTCGGTTGGAACTCTCACCGAAGCGCTTGTCGTGGCCGGGCGACGAGGAATAGCAGCCGAGACGGCGAGCTTACTTGAGAAATACCCGTTCAACGTGATTGCTGTGACGGCCTCGACCGCGCATCGCGTTGCTGAAGCCTATTCACGCTGGGGCCGCGGCTTGCATCCGGCGGGGCTTAATCTCGGCGATTGCTTCGCTTATGTCGTTGCAAAGGAGCATTCCTGTCCTCTCCTGTTTGTCGGCAAGGACTTCGCGCAGACCGATATCGAGTCTGTCCTGTAGAACGCCGAATTCACGTCCGCCGCGCATTAACCGAGGGAAACGGCAACGCTACCGGCTTAAATCCCCGCGGACAGCATGCTACGAAACACAAATGCGCGGAATCTTGAACGAACCGGAGGGAGAGCCAGCGAGCGTCATCCCGGAGACGAGTGCAAATCGCGACGACCGGTCCGCGGCTCTTGTCGAAGCGCTGACTGGCCGGTCGCTGGTTCTCGTCGGCATGATGGGATCGGGCAAGACCACCGTCGGCAGACGCCTGGCGTTGCGGCTTGGTTTGCCCTTTGTCGATGTCGATCAGGAAATTGTCGAAGCGGCGGGCATGCCGATTCCCGATATTTTTGCCCGCCACGGGGAGGCCCACTTCCGCGATGGCGAACGGCGTGTGCTCGCCCGTTTGCTCGGCGGCAGCTCACGCGTCATCGCCACTGGAGGCGGCGCGTTCATGAACGAGGCGACCCGCACACGCATCGCTGAGAATGCGATCTCGGTCTGGCTTAAGGCCGATATCGATACGCTGATGCGGCGCGTACGCAGGCGCCCGACGCGGCCACTTCTGCAGACGCCGGATCCGGTC
>JAFAVH010000156.1 GCA_019242655.1 Methylobacteriaceae bacterium | reverse complement strand
ATAATGATCGACGAAGGGACTCGTGCTCGCGGCAAAAACAAACAGGATCTGCAGACTCATGGCGAGCGGCAGAATCGCCGCCGCGATCTCACGCGATAAACGCGACTGCAGCCGCGGAATCGTGAGAGCAACTACGATGACGAGGGGGGTCACGATCACGAAGTGGATGAATGCGGAGACCTGCCATACATCCCGGACGAGAAAGACGTCCGTGACGAGTAGGAGATTGTAAACGATAAGCGTTGGCCAGATGACGGCTGTGAGCCGCCGCACGTGACGCTCGCGCGTATCGCGCTCGAACTGCGCGCGCAAAGCAGGTGGAAACGATCGCCGCGTGGCGATCAGCCTTTCCACTGTCGGCAATTTCACCGCCTCGGCACTCATGACGCGCTGCTCCCTGGCGGGGAGAGTGTCATCGAGAATTGAAGAAAGCTTTCGGCAACTCGTTCAACTTGCCATTATTCTTATTAGCTTTCTCGGTGGATCGGAACTCTTGCTATTTCGCCGCTCTTTCCATCACGACGTCGCGGTCGCCTGGCCATTTCATGCGGTAGGCGAGCCGGATATCTTTCGAGTCGCCGGGCGCAAGGTCGAACGTCCAGCTCATCACGCCGCGTTTGTCGGCGACCTGTTTCTCCGTCGGCTGCGTGGTCTGTGGCAATTGCTCCACGCTAATCGCGGTGTTTTCCGAAATCGGCACCTGATCGATGACGGTCACGCGCACGGGAAAATCGTGCAGGTTTTTGACGCTGGTCTTGAATTCCCGCGTCTCGGTTTTGGTCTGGCCGAGCCAGGTCGGCTCGTTCTCCTTGCGCCTGACGGGCACGCGCGTGACCTTTACTTTGTCGTCCGCACCAAAGCCGAGATCGAGCGCGTCGCCCGGCGCGACGAGGCCGACATGCCCGGTTCCGACGAATGTATTGTCACGGCGCACGCGCACGTCGCCGGGCAGGATCGGTGCGTCGTCGTCGTTGGTGAAATGCCCCTCGATATAGGCGGTCGGATCGAGAGCCGGCGCGGTCTTGATCACGGTCGTCGGACTGATCTGCCGCGACGACAGGACGAAGTTTTTCGGCGTGCCGTCGCCGGGCACGCTGAGGCGTCCGGGAACCTGATAGGTCGCCTGAAAGGCGCCGGCTTCGAGCGTCGCCGCGCGCTCAGTTGCGGCGATTTGCGGCACTGCCACCGGGGCGGCGGGCGCGGGTGCGGCTTCGCCCAGGGTGCGCGCGGTGACCCGCGGCATCGCTCCCGCCGCTTTGGCGGCCGCCTCAGGGGGCGGAACAGGCGGCTCGTAGAAAGCGAGGCGTTGCGTCTGAATGTCCGGCGCCGCTGTCCCGCCGGATACGCGTACGGTCGAGACCGACAGGGCGACATCGTTCCAGTCCTCGCCCGTCCGTTGCGTCACGGTGGCGCGCCGTACGAAATCGAGCCGAGGCTTTGTCCCCGACGCGGTATCGACATTTGCATCGTAGGCCGGCTGCCAGGACGCGGCCGGGACGCGGTAGCTCAGTTCGAGCCGTGCCTTTGCGGCGCTCGCCGGCACCTGGAGGCTCGCAACGACATCGCGGCCCGGACCCCGGACCGCGGGGCGTTCGCGATTGTTCTCGAGCGCCTTCATCTCCTGGTCGATGTCGCGGGCGCGGGCTCTCGCGGCGCGTAGCTCGTCGCCGACCTTGGCAAGCGCGTTACCGACAGTATCCCAGGCGGCGTTCCATTGACCGATGTCGAGCGGCCGCGTTTCCGGCGACAGCTTTTCCGGACCACTCTGCGAGAAGCGGATCATCATGGCCTGCTTGGCGGAGAGTGCGTCGATCGTGACCTGCCAGCCTTCGCGATCGGCGCGCAGCGCCCGCAAACGCGCTTCGATCGCGCTGTCGTTCGACTTGATGTCGCTCGGCGAAACGCGGGCTTCGACCGTGCCGATCGTCATCTTTTCCTGCGCCGCCCCAGTGAGACGCAGCGATGTGGGATCGAGCGAGAACGGCAGATTCTTGAACACGAGCGTCATATCGCCGGCGCCAAGATCGACCTCAGCAAGGCGCGTCACGGTCGCGCCATCGGGCGATAGAGAGACGGAATCGACCTTCGATTGCACGTCGATTTCGGCTGCCTGCGTCGCGACGGACCACGCGAGCGAGACCGCGAGCGCCCCCATCCCGGGCATGACTGCGATGCGCCTCATTGAATTCCTCCGGCTCCGCTCACGCTCTATGACTCCCCGCAAACCGGCCCTTTTCGGGCCGGGTTCCGTTGCGCGCCATTGCGATCGCGCGCCTCCCGTGGTCTTCGAGCCTGTCATTTACAGGAAAACGCGTTTGCGCGCCCTCAAGTCGATCTGGTCCTTGCTTTACGACAATCCCTGGCCGCCGCTGGTGGCTACGATGGCGCTGTGGGGCGGCAACGCTGTTGCTGCGCGCGCGGCGGCCGGCGAAGTCACGCCGATGACGCTCGTCTTCTTGCGCTGGGTCATGGTTTGCATCGTCCTTGTCGCGCTGTTTCACGAGGAAATCCTGCGCGAGCGCGAGATGCTGTGGGGCGCGCGGCGGCGAATCCTGCTCATGGCGGGCTTCGGCTTCACCGGATTCAACGTGCTCTTCTATATCGCCGGCTATTACACAACCGCGGTGAACCTGACGCTGTTGCAGACGGTGATTCCGGTGTTTGTGCTTGCCGGCTCGGCGGTCTTCCGCGGTGTACCGGTCACCTTCATGCAAGTGATCGGGATGCTGGTTACGTTGACCGGCATCGTCCTCATCGCGACGCATGGCGAACCTGCGCGCATCCGCGAGCTGGAGTTCAATCGCGGCGATCTCATGGTATTGGCTGCGGCGGCGCTCTATGCGGGCTACACGCTCGGGCTTTTCGATCGGCCGCCGATTTCGGCGCTCGCCTTCTTTGCCGGACTGGCGATCGGCGCGCTGGTGAGCTCGTTTCCATTCTTTCTCTTCGAAGTGTTTGGCGGCGGCAATTTTCGCGCGCCGACGGCAAAAGGCTGGGCGATTCTCGCCTTTGTCGCACTCGGCCCCTCCTTCGTCGGACAGCTTCTTTACATGCGCGGCGTCGAGCTGATCGGGCCGGGCAGGGCAGGGCTGTTCATCAATCTGACGCCGGTATTCGGCGCGCTCTTCGCGGTCCTCATTCTCGGCGAGGACTTCCACCCCTATCACGCGATCGCAATGGTGATCGCACTGTCGGGGATTTGGCTGGCGGAGCGAAGGCGCTGACGCGCACAGCGGGCGGTAGACCCACAGCTCATCAAGTCTGCTGCTCGCTATGCGCGCGGGCGAGCCAAGAAATCCGATCACCCTTCGCCGGATCACCGATCGAATGCTCAATGAGCTCGAAGCCACTGTCCGCTAACAACGTTTCATACTCGGAGCTATCAAGGCTCGCATGGTAAAGAGGATCGCCTCGATATGAGCCGATGGCTTCCCCATGCGCAAGACCCGCGTTGAACATCAAAATGGCCGCCGGTGCAGCGTGCGCCGCAAATGTGTTGAACGTCCTTGCTTGATCTTTTGGTTGCAAATGAAAGAAGCTGTCCCACGCCAATATCCCATCAAATAGCCGGCCGAGCGCTAACGACCTCATGTCGCCGACGATCCACTCTTGCTCCGGCATTCTTGCGCGACATAGCGATACCAACGTTGGGGAGCTGTCCACGCCTGTGACACGAAAGCCGTGTGTCACTAGATGAAGCGCCACCGGCGAACCGCCCCCGCATCCAAGATCGAGAACGGTCGCGCCATATGGAAGTAGGCTCATGAATCGTTCGACGTATGGTTTATCGATCCAGCCCGCAGCGCGGCGATCGGCGTCCCACGACAAGGCATGACGTTCGTAATGGGCTTTGATGCTGCTTGCGGCGTCTTCCACGAAGTTAACGGCTCGGAGCACGTGGCTTTGTTGGCGGCGGGTCAAGCGCTCTGTCGGCGAGCGCCGTGTCCATGTACTCCGTCAGATCCTTGAGTTTGCCCTCTTCGAAGCGGCAGATGTAGCAATACGTGTTGTCGTAACGGCCGCCGCGCTTCGTCGCCACTTTGCCGCGGCACTCGACGACGACAAGATCGCCCTCCGCGATGAAACGCAGCGCCGTGTTGGTATATGTTCCAGCGAATTGCTCGAACAAAGGGCCGAACAGCGTGCCGCGAACGGCCTTCTTGCCTTCCCATCTGCCTGACCATTGGCTGGTGCCGGGGATTTCCCAGATGAAATCCTCGGCCATCAAATCGAGGAAAGCGCGCGAATCGCCCCGCGAGAGTCCGGCAAAGGCGTTCTGCAGAGCGGCCTTGTTTGCTGATTGCGTCATCGCGGGAAAATATGCCAGCAGCGTCTCGCTGCAAGATGAGCAGATCCGCTTCCCCTCGCGTTGACGCAGCCGGTCGCAATTCCTAGTGTGCGCGCCTCTCACGGACTGCCGATGAATTCCGCAACGGCGACTGCCGCCGCACCGCTTTCTTTGCTAGACGCCGCGCGCGCCTCCGCCGCCTGGCCGTTCGAACAGGCGCGCGTGCTCGTCGGCCGCATCGAGAAAAGCGGCAAGCAGGACGTGCTGTTCGAGACCGGCTACGGCCCCTCCGGCCTGCCGCATATCGGCACGTTTGGCGAGGTCGCGCGCACGAGCATGGTGCGCCATGCCTTCGAGGTCATGACCGAAGGCAAGTACAAGACGCTGCTCATCGCCTTCTCCGACGACATGGACGGCCTGCGCAAGGTGCCGGACAACATCCCGAACAAAGAGCTCGTCTCAGCCTATCTCGGCAAGCCGCTGACACGTGTGCCTGATCCGTTCGGCACGCACGAAAGTTTCGGCGCGCACAACAATGCGCGGCTGCGCGCCTTTCTCGACGCGTTCGGCTTCGACTACGAATTCGCCTCCGCGACGGATTATTATACGAGCGGGCGGTTCGACGCCGCGCTGCTGCACATGCTGGCGCGGCTCGACGACGTCATGGCGATCATGCTGCCCTCCTTCCGCGAGGAGCGCGCCGCGACCTATTCGCCGTTTCTGCCAATCCATCCGGAGAC
>JAFAVH010000394.1 GCA_019242655.1 Methylobacteriaceae bacterium | reverse complement strand
AGCGGCATCGCCGCTTTTGCGCGAGCGGTCAAGCAGCGGGAGGCGGTGCGCTGCGCCATTCCATGCTGAGCGTCGGTGCGCCGGAATTCGGGTTTACGCCCTCGCCGGTGCGGCGAAATCCCTCGCGTTCGTAGAAGGCGACGGCGCGATGATTGTCGGCATTGACGTCGAGCTGGAGAAATCCGGAGGAGCGCTCTTTGGCTTCGCGCATCAAATGACGCGCCGCGCCGGTGCCGAATGCGTCGGGATGCACCGCAAGCTGGTCGAGCCAACCGCTGACATGATTGAAGATGACGAAGCCTGCGAGCTTGCCGCCGCTGTCGCGCGCGGCAAGCGTGGTGCAGCCTTGCGTCTGCAACAGTGCAAGATGCTCACCGAACCAAGCGCGCCGTGCCTCGAAATCGATGTCCGGATAGGCTGCCTTCCACGAGGCGAGCCATAGTGCGATCAGTTCAGTGCGGTCGCAGACATCTTCGGTTCGGATGCTATGTGTCCTCACCGCTCGGTGAGCTTCAACTCGATGCGGCGATTGCGGCGATAGGCATCGTCGTTTTCGGCCGTATCGAGCGGCTGGAACTCGCCGAATCCCGCTGCAACGAGATGCTGTGGACTGACGCCTTTCGAGACCAGATATTGCACGACGGCGATAGCACGCGCGGCTGACAGGTCCCAGTTCGAGCGGAATTGCGCCGACTGGATCGGCCGCTTGTCGGTGTGACCGTCGACGCGCAGCACCCATTGAATCTCGTTCGGGATTTCGCGCTCGAGATCGGTGAGTGCGTTGGCGAGCGCGTCGAGCTCGGCGCGGCCGGCCGGATTTATCGCCGCCTGGCTCGATTCGAACAAAACTTCCGATTGGAAGACGAAGCGATCGCCGACGACGCGAATGCCCGGACGATTGCCGAGAATCTCGCGCAAGCGGCCGAAGAAATCCGAGCGGTAGCGCGCGAGTTCCTGCACCTTTTGCGCAAGCGCCACGTTGAGACGCGAACCGAGATCGGCGATCTTGGCCTGGCTTTCACGATCGCGCGATTCCGATGCCGCGAGCGCATCCTCGATTGCCGACAATTGACGGCGCAGCGCCGCAATCTGCTGATTCAGAATGTCGATCTGCGCCAGTGCCCGCGCGGAGACCTGCTTCTCGGCATCGAGCGCCTTGTTCGCCTGCGCCGCTTGGCTGCCGGCGCCGGAGAGTCCCGCGTTGCTTTGATCGAGCAGGTTCTGCAGCTCGGCTCTATCCTTGCGCGTTTGCTCGAGCGTGACCGAGAGGCTGTTCAAGCTTGCTTGCGCATCGGTTTTTGCGGAGCGTTCGAGCGCAAGCAGCGACGTCAACTCGTCGATCTGCTTATTCAGGCGCTGCAGCGCGGTGTCCTTGCCGGTGACATCGCGCGACAGGAAGAACTGCGCGAGCACGAATACCGACAAAAGAAACGTGAACATGAGCAGCATCGTCGACAATGCGTCGACGAAGCCCGGCCAGTAATCGACCGTGCGGAACGAGCGGCGGCCACGGGTAAGCGCCATCGCTCAGCTCCGCTCGGTTTCCTCGGCCAGGCGTTCGAGCAGCCGCTTCACGTCGCGCTGCTGGGCGGCCTGCGCCTCGACCCAGTCGCGGATCAATTGCTGTTCGCTGCGCATATGTTGCACGAGGCCCTGAATGCCCTCGGCGAGATTGGCGATCGCGACGCTGGTTGCACGGCTGCCGGCAATCTCGGTCGAGGCGGAGATGCGATCAAGCGCGCCGCGAACATCGGCGGGCAAGCCGATCCCGCCGGCATCGGGCATGACATCCGCGGTGCTGGCGGAAAGGCGGTCCTCGAGCTGGCGATAGAAGCGGTTCTGCGCCTGGCCGGCTTGCAGATCGAGAAAGCCGAGGACGAGCGATCCGGCAAGACCGAACAGCGATGACGTGAACGAGATGCTCATGCCGGCAAGCGGCTTCGATAGTCCGCTTTTCAGATCGTCGAACATAACGGCGGCATCGGAGCCGGTCTGCATCGAGTTGATGACGCCGCCGATGGACCCGACCGTCTCCAGAAGTCCCCAGAACGTGCCGAGCAGACCGAGGAAGATGAGAAGCCCAGTCATGTAGCGCAGGATGTCGCGGTTCTCGTCGAGGCGCGTGCCGACAGAATCAAGGATCGCGCGCAACGTCACCATGGAGATGGCGCGGTCCTCGGTGCGGTCGCCGAGAAAGGTCGCCATCGGCGCAAGTAGGATCGGCGGCTTCGTCTGGCGCGCGCTGCCGAGCGAATTCGCCCAGGATATCTCGCGGAAAAGCAGCGTGACCTGACGAAGCGCGAGAATGATGCCGATCGCCAGAACGCCGCCGATGAGCCCGTTCAGGCCGGGATTGGCCATGAAGGCCCGCTCGATCTGGCGATAGAGGATGAGGGCGACGAAGCCGACCAGGATCAAAAAGACGATCATCCGCACCAGGAAAATCCGGGGCGAGGAAAGCCGGGTAAGATCGCTAGCGGCGGCCATGGAACGTCTCGTCTGAGCTATTCAGTAAAGAAAAGCACATCGGCCCGCAATCAAAGCTGCGCCGCCTTCAGGGGAGCAGCGCGCCTGCCCATATCCGCCTCGCGCAGGAGATCGAGCAGGCGGCGATGGATGGATTCGTTGCCGCAGCAGATCGTGCCGTTCGCCATCATCTCTCCGCCGCCATCCGCATCGGTGACGAAGCCGCCGGCCTCGCGCAGGAGCACGATGCCGGCCGCCATGTCCCAGGTCTGAATGCCGCGCTCCCAATAGCCGTCGCAACGCCCGGCCGCGACAAAGCACATATCGAGCGCCGCCGAGCCGAGCCTGCGCACGTTGCCGGCGTGGCGCATGACGTTAGCGAGCTCGCTTTGGAACCGCGCGTGTCCGGCGGCCCGGTTCAATGGCGGAATCCCGCATGTGATGAGCGCATCGGCGAGATCGCGGCGCGCTGCGACACGCAGACGCGTGTTGTTGAGATAAGCGCCCTGACCTCGCTCGGCGATGTAGAGGTCGTCGGTCGCGGGATTATAGACGAGCCCGGCGACGAGCTGGCCTTCGCGCTCAAGACCGATCGAGATCGCAAAGATCGGCAGGCCGTGCAGAAAGTTGGTCGTGCCGTCGAGCGGATCGATGTGCCAGGTATGACTTTTGTCCGAACCTTCGACGCGACCGCCTTCTTCCATGAGGAAGCCGTAGCCCGGACGCGCGCGGGAAAGCTCCTCGAATACGGTTTTCTCGGCGCGCTTATCGGCGGCACTGACGAAATCGCCGGGCCCCTTCACGGACACTTGTAGGTTCTCGACTTCGCCGAAGTCGCGTTTCAAACCGCGGCCGGCCTTGAGCGCGGCGGCAGTCATCACGTTCATCAAGGCGGAGCGGATCATGAAAACCTGGGACAGAGAGGCGAGGCGATCCGTCCATGCGCGCGCGGCGGTCCGTAAGTCAATGCGGCGGCTTTACTGGTTTGCGACGTAGCGCCGAAGCGCCTCGTCGACACCCTGCTTCTCCTGGCTGGAGAGGCTCGCAAGCTGCGAATCGAGCCACGCATCCTTGAGGCCGCTGGAGCGGGCAAGCAGATGCCATTTCATCGCTTCGATCATGTCTTTCGGCAATCCGCGTCCTGCGACGAGAATGCGCGCGATGCGATTCTGCGCGACGGGATTGTTGCGGGCAGCGGCCTTCAGCATCATGTGCGCGCCGGCCGTCTCGTCGCGCTCGATGCGATCGCCGTTGAAAAGCATGATCGCATATTCGACCATGCCTGCGACGTTATGGTCGTCGGCGGCGCGCTTGAGCCATTCGGCGGCTTGCTTGTCGTCGTGCGCAACACCTTTGCCCTGCTTGTAGAGAACGCCGAGCGAGTAGGCCGCATCGGCGTCGCCGCCAAGCGCGGCACGGCGGAAAAGGTCGGCGGCTTTCACGAAGTCGGGCGCAACGCCGTTATTCTCGACCGCCATGACACCGAGATTGTAGAGCGCGCCCGGATGTCCCTGCGCTGCGGCTTTCTCGAAGAGCTGCTTGGCGTAGGTTTTGTCTTTCGGGATACCGCCGCCCTCCAATGCGGCGACGGCCAACTGGAAAGTGGCTTGCCGATCGCCGCGATCGCTGGCGAGCTTGAACCAGCGCGCGGCCTCCGCCGGATCGCGCTTGACAGTCAGCCCCTCCGAATAAAGCTGGCCGATCAGCGTCATCGCAGGTGCGTCCTGCTCGTTCGCCTTGATGCGAACCATCGCCTCTTTGAAGGCGGTGACGTAGTAACCGCGCTGATATGCGCCGTAAGCGAGATCGGGCGTGTAAGAAAGGCTCGCAACAGGCGTGACTGCGGCGGAGCTCTTGCCGTGCGGGACTTCGTTCGCGGCAGGCGTCGTGTCGCCGGTTTGCGCATGGCTTGGCGCACTCATCGCGAGCGCCACAAAAAACGCAGATCGCGTGATGTGCTTCATGCCGTCAGGACTGCGTTTGCAAGAAGTGCGTTCGCACGCTCGACCGCGTTCGCCGGTCCGGCGGAATGTTTCCAAACCGCATCTCCGAGCGCGATGAATTCGGCGCGTGCTTCGGCGAGCGGGCCGACGTCGTCGAGGCTGGCGGCATAAGCGACGCACGGCACGTTGAAGATTTCCGCCCACCACGCGACGCGCGCAAGCGTGTCATCCGCAGGTGCGGGAAGGCCGGCGGCATCCGACTCGCCGAACATCACGTAGGACGCGCCCAACTCGCCTGCGCTCATCGCATCGTCGCGAGAGGCAAGCGCGCCCGCGCCGACGATCGCGTCCGTGCCGAGACTCGATAGTGCCGCTTCGACGGCATCCGGTGCATAAGCAACGTGCACGCCATCCGCGCCGATCCGCGCTGCCAGGCGCGGGTCGCCTTCGATCAGAAACGCAGCATCGCGCTCCTGAACGAGCGGCATCAGCGCTTGCGCGATGGTTTTGGAATCAGGGCCTGTCGGCAGCAGCACGCAGGCGATATCGCCCGCCGCGAGCGTGGCCGCGAGTGTCGGCTTGAACGCATGCGCGTCCGCGACGGCGGGGAGGATGAGAAAAAGGCGTGTGGAGGGTTCGGGCATGGGAGTCGCGGCGCTTTCGGCCGAAGCCCAACCCCTGCCCTGACAATCGGGCAAAAAGCGGGACGGCGACGCCTGACGTCAGCGCGTCGTGGCCTGCGGCTGAGCTTGCGCCGTCGTCTGCGGCACCTCGTCGTCGATGCCGTAGACGTCGTCGCGGAAATGCACCGTGCCGTCGGCGGAAGCCCACCCCGTCATGTAGACCCAGATCACCGGCACGGGCTTGGCGAGCTTGATGTCCCTGCGATCGCCGGAGGCGATTTCCTGCAGGAGCGTCAGCTTGTCCCAGGCGCCGCCATTCGGGTCGGCCACGCCCTCGAGCAGCCAGGCCGCGAGCTCATACACGCCTTCGACCCGCACGCATCCGTGCGAGAGGAACCGGTAATCCGCGCTGAACAACCGCTTCGACGGCGTATCGTGCATATACACGGCGAGCTTGTTCGGCATCGCAATGCGAATCGATCCGAGCGAATTGCCGGCGCCGGAATCCTGCCGCAGCGTGTAATTCACCGCCTTTTCCGTCGACCAGTCGATCTTGTCGGGATCGATCTCGCGGCCTTTGCCGTCGAGAATGCGGATTTTCGCTTTCGACAAATATTGCGGATTCGTCCGCATCTTCGGGATGATCTCGTTCTTGATGATCGAGGTCGGCAAGGTCCATGTCGGGTTGAGATTGATCGCGCTGATCTTCGCCTCGATCTCGGGTGAGCGATGTTCGACATCGCCGGCAACGGCGACGTAGCGCTGCACCGTGCGGCCATCCTGCACGGCATCGACGGCGGCGGAGGGAACGTTCACGGCGACGTAGCGATCGCCGAAGGGAAAGTGCGAATCCTGCAGACGCCGCGCGCTCGCCGATAATTGTTTCAGCCGCTGTTCGGCGGGGACATTCATGGCCTTCAAGGTCGCGCCGGCAACGATGCCGGTCTGCTTCAAACCGTAGCGAAACTGGAAGCGTTTCACGGCATTTGTAAGAGCCGGATCCCACTTCTCCGCGGTGACATCCGCCGCGCCAAGATCGCCTTCGGCAGCAAGGCGCTGACGAAGCAACGCGATCTCGTTTCCTTTCGCGCTTGGGTTAAGCGGCTTGGAGATCATCGGCCAGCCGCCCGCGCTGACGATCTCAGCGTAGCGCTGGTAAGCTTGCGCGGTCGCGGAATACGTCTCCGGCTGGAAGACCGGCGTTGGATCATTCGAAAGCGCGGTTTCGCGCACCGGCGCGGCGGCTTTCGTCTTGCCTTTTGCCTTCTTCGCCGGTTCGGCGGCGGGAGCCGGCGTAGCGGGCGCGGTCTCGGCGCTCGGCGCCGCCGCATTCTGCTGCGGCGCTGCGAGCTGCGAGGGGCTCGGAACGGCGGCAGCGCTTGCCGGCGGAGCTGCGTCCGCCGGCTTCGCTGGCGCCGTGACTTGCTTCGCGGGAGGCGTGATTTGCGCTTGCGGCGCGGCAGCGGCCGGCACCTGTGCGGCCGGGACGGCGGACGGTGCGCCCGCTGGGCTCGCCGGACTGGGGGCTGAACTTGGGGCTGAGCTTGGCGGGCTTGGCGCTGGGCTTAGGATCGCGGGCTCGCCCGACGCGGCGGCCATGCCCGCGAGCAAAGCGAGGCACACAAGCGGCATCAGTCTATGCCGTCCAACCCGCTTCATGTCGGCAGCTCCCGCCTTCGCTGTGTCCACTCTCGCCGGGCCAGCTTTACATTTTGTTAAGCTAAACGCGCCGGCAGGCCCGAAGCGCTATTTGTGTATCTTCTCGGTGCTCTTCTTATCCTTGGGCGCACCGGATTTGTGGGTCGGCTGCGTCATGGCAGGCGGGTCGCTCGCCGGAAAGGAATCCTCGAGCGCATCGTGCAGCTTTGCCTGCTTCTCGTGATGATCCGCCTGCTTTTCGGTCTTCGCAGTATCCTTTGCGGCGCCCATGACAGCCTCCGTTGCTGTGCTCCGCCAGACAAACGGGAAGCTGAGCGCAACGTTCCCGGTGCTTTAAACCGATTCGCCGACGATAATGATGTGCAGCGTGCGCGGTCCGTGTGCGCCCAAAAGCAGCGTTTGCTCGATATCGGCGGAGCGCGAGGGACCGGTGATCAAGTTGACGGTGCGCGGCATCGTGCCTTTGCCGACCTGTTCGCGCAGACGCGTCCAGACCGTCTCATAATCGCCGGCAATGTCGCTGGCTGCCACAACGACGATGTGATTGTCGGGCAAGAAGTTGAGCGTCGTCGGATTGTCCGGCCCCGAGAGCATCGCCAACGTGCCTGATTCGGCGACGCCGCCGAAAGCATGGCTGACAGCATTGGGATCGCCGCCATTGGAACGGCCGGCGGAGACTTCCAGCGCGGTCTCACCCCACTGCATTCCAGCAAGCCGCGAATCGGCGCCTATCCGGATCGTCGCCGGCAGATTGCGATCGCGCAGGAAGCGCGCGACCTCGCCCGGCACATCCGCGCGCCGCGCGACCTCCATGACGCTCGCCTGCGCGCGCTCCGCCTGCTCTCTGAAGAGCGCGACGCGCGCTGTCGGATCGATCTGCCCGCGTGCCGGGATGAGGCCACGCGGCGCGTTTTCGAGCCGCGTTGCGACATTGCTGCGCCGCGGCGCCTCTGCACCGGTGACGCCGAGCGAGCGGCGGATATTGGCGAGGATGTCGTCGCGCGCGGAGGTCATCGCGCTCGCTTCTCCTTTGTCCACCGCGCCTGAAACGTCGGCCCCTGCGGCGCCGGCATGTCGCGGAAATCGGTCCAGCCGCCGGCGAGCGGCAGCGACTTGAACCGCCCGCTGCGCTTTCCGAACAATGCGAGCGCCGCCATCCCGATGCGCGTGGCAAAGCGATAAAGCGCCGGGCACTTGGCGAAGAACGCCCAGAGGCGCAGCCCGGAGCGGAACGCTGCCGGCGTCAAATGCCGCGCGAATTCGCGCTCGCGCCAATGCCGCATCATTTTCGGCAGCGGAATGCGCACGGGACAGACCGACTCGCAACGCCCGCAGAATGTCGAGGCGTTCGGCAAGTGCCCGGCTTTGTCGACGCCGATCAGCGACGGCGTCAGCACTGCGCCCATCGGACCGGGATAGACCCAGCCATATGCGTGGCCGCCGACCGCGTGATAGACTGGACAATGATTCATGCAGGCGCCGCAGCGTATGCAGCGCAGCATGTCCTCGAACTCGCCACCGAGCATCGCCGAGCGGCCGTTGTCGAGCAGGACGACGTGATATTCCTCGGGGCCGTCGACATCGTCCGGCCGCCGCGGCCCGGTCGACAGCGTCGTGTAGACCGACATGTCCTGACCCGTCGCCGAGCGCGCCAGAACGCGCAGCAATTGCGACACATCCTCCAAGGTCGGCACCAGCTTTTCCAAGGACGCCAGCACGATATGCACTTTCGGCAATGTCTGCGTGAGATCGCCGTTGCCCTCATTGGTGACGATGATCGACGTGCCGGTTTCGGCGATCAAGAAATTCGCGCCGGTAATGCCGACATCGGCGGCAAGGAAGCGCTCGCGCAAAACGCCGCGTGCTTCGGTGAGCAATTGCGTCGGCTCGGTGAGCACGCGGTCTTTAGGCAGATGCGTGTGCACGCGGCGGAAATCGGCTTCCACCTGTTCCTTATTGAGATGCACCGCGGGCGCGATGATGTGCGAGGGGATTTCGCCGCGCAGCTGAATGATGTATTCGCCGAGATCGGTCTCGACCGGATTGATGGCCGCGCGCGACAAGGCATCGTTCAGCCCCATCTCTTCCGATATCATCGACTTGCCTTTGGTGACGGTGCGTGCGCCGCGCGCCTTGCAAATCGCAAGCACCGCCGCGTTGGCTTCCGCTGGCGTGCGGCAGAAATGCACGTGACCGCCGGATTCCGTCACCTTCTTCTCGTAGGCTTCGAGATAAAGATCGAGATGCTGCAGCGTATGTTTCTTGATGTCACGGGCAGAATCGCGCAACGCTTCGAATTCCGGCAATTCGGCAGCCGCGAGCGCGCGGCGCTCGATGAAGCCGGTGCGCATATTGTTGAGCGCCTTTTGCAGCGCCGCGTCGTGCAACGCCTCGTGCGCATTCTCCTTGAATTGCGGCGACGTCGCGTGAACGCTCATCGGCGCGTGCCCTCCTGGGTGCCTGATATCGGCGGCGTGTCGGTCATCCCGGCGAGCACTTCGGCGACGTGCCGCACCTCGATCGCGCGGCCCTCGCGCGACAGTTTGCCCGCCATGTTCATGA
>JAFAVH010000382.1 GCA_019242655.1 Methylobacteriaceae bacterium | reverse complement strand
CCCCTGTCGCTTCTCCCTAGGCGGCAGGGGGAACTTGTTTTGGGCGCTGCTCTCCGCCCTCAGGCCTTCGTTTCCATCGGTGTGTCGGCTTGCAGTGCGTTGAACTCCGTTGCCGCCTTGAGCACGTGCGCGAGCAGATCGAGCGGCAACCACGGTTTGCGCAAAAAATCGGCGTGATCGGGCAGCTTGTCGGAAGGCTTCCCGAAGGCCCCTGATGTCACGATGACGCGAAGCCAGGGCCACAAGTTTTGGGCGATGCGCGCGAGTTCGAGCCCGTCCATCGAGCCCGGCATGCGCACATCGGTGAAGAGGACGGCAACTTCCGCGGCCCGGCGGTTCAGGAGCTCGATCGCCTCGGTGGCATTTTCGGCCTCGAACGTGACGAGCCCGGCTTCGCTCAGGAACTCGACGGCCATCGAGCGCAAAAGCGGCTCGTCCTCGACAATAAGAACCCCGGCTGGCATCGACCCTTTCCCCTCGCCCCGTTTAGGAAGCCGTGGGGCAGCCGAAGGTTTCACCGCAATGAAATTAACCCATGTTATTTATCACCAGCGGGCGAGCGCGCGCTCGTCTTCCCGCTTGGCGTCGACCCAATCCCCTTCGGAGCCTTCGGCGAGCAGTTCCTTTTTCCAGAACGGCGCGTGGCTCTTGAGATAGTCCATCAGAAACTCGGCGGCTTCGAACGCGGCTGCGCGATGCGAGGACGCAGTCGCGACGAGCACGATCGGTTCACCCGGGCGAATGGGCCCGTAGCGATGCACGATGGTCAGGCCAAGAAGCGGCCAGCGCTGCGATGCCTCATCGGCCACGCGCCCCATCTCGGCCTCCGCCATCCCGGGGTAATGCTCGAGATTGAGTTCTGCGAGGCGGCCGCCCTCGTCGCGGCAGAGGCCTGTGAACGTCACAACTGCGCCAATATCCGTGCGCCCGTCCGTAAGGGCAGACGCCTCCGCCGTCGCATCGAAGGGCTCGCGCTGAACGCGGATTGCCGGCGTCACGCCTAACCTCCCGTCATCGGGGGGAAGAATGCGATCTCGCGCGCGCCCGAGATCGGCGCATCGTGCTTGACATGCGTGCGATCGATCGCGGCGCGAATGCTGCGGCCGTTCTCGAAGGCGTAGGCATATTCTTCGCCGCGCGTCTTGAGCCAATCGATCATGTCGCCGATCGTCGCGACCTCAGCCGGCGGCGCAAGCTCCTCTTCCGCTTTGCCGATCCGTTCGCGCACCCAGGCGAAGTACAGCGCTCGCATGGCTAGTCGTCGACGACGTGCTTGATCCCGGCCTTCATGTAGTCCCAGCCGGTGTAGAGCGTGAGGATGGCGGCGACGAGGAGCAGGCCGAGCCCGGCTTGCGTGACGCCGGGCACGATCTGATCGCCGGCGCGTCCGGCAATGAGGAAGCCCAGAGCGACGAGCTGCAAGGTCGTCTTCCACTTGGCGACCTTGCTGACCGGGACGGACACCTTGAGCTCGGCCAGGTACTCGCGCAGACCCGATACGAGGATTTCGCGGCACAGGATGACGATGGCCGCCCAGATCGAGAAGCCCGCGATCGTGTGGTCGGCGACGAGCATCAACAGGACCGCTGCGACGAGCAGCTTGTCGGCGATCGGATCGAGCATCCGCCCAAGCGAGGATTGCTGCGACCAAGCACGGGCGAGGTAGCCATCGAAAAAATCGGTCACGCCCGCCAGGATGAAGATGCACAGCGCCGTCCAGCGCATCCAGATGAGGTCCGGCCAGAACAGGAGCACGACGACGACGGGGACGGCGATAACCCGCCCATAGGTCAGGATGTTCGGCAGCGTCCAGCGCCGACTAGGTCCTGTCTGGATGGACGTTATCGCCATGGGCTTTGAGAACACTCTCGCCGGACCAAGGTCAACTGCGCCGGGCCTGCAAGGAAAACGCAGCGACACCGCGTAACTGTTCCGCCACTACCGCCGCTCATGGAAATAGTCGTAAACGAGCCGCGCGGTAGCGGCATTGATGCCGGGCACCTTCTCGAGGTCCGCGAGCGCCGCACGCGAGATCGCTTTCGCCGTACCGAAACTCTGCAGGAGCGCGCGCTTTCGCGCCGGCCCAATGCCGCCGATCTCGTCCAGGGGACTCCTTGTGAATTCGCGCTTGCGCCGTGCGCGATGTGTGCCGATTGCGAACCGGTGCGCTTCGTCGCGTAGGCGCTCGGCGAAGTACAGCGCCGGATCGCGCGGCGGCATGTGAAACGGCTCCCGCCCTTCGACGAAGAAGGTCTCGCGGCCGGCATCGCGGTCGCGGCCCTTGGCGATCGAGACGAGCGTCACGCCGGTGACGCCGAGATCGGCGAAGACCTGACGCGCCGCGTCGAACTGGCCGCGACCGCCATCGATAAGGACGAGATCGGGCCAGGCGGGGAACGCGTCGGGGTCTTGGCCCGGTTTTTCATGACCCTCAAAGTCAGGTGTTCCCGACTTTTTCATTTCAATCCCGATCTCGGAAACATCCGAGATCTCCGAAAAGTCGGGTGTTCCCGACTTTTCCATTTGAATCCCGATCTCGGAAACATCCGAGATCGGTGCCTCCTCAGGATGAGGCAGCGCGGCACGCGGCGCCTCCTTC
>JAFAVH010000330.1 GCA_019242655.1 Methylobacteriaceae bacterium | reverse complement strand
TCCGAGCGGCTTGAGCGCGTCTATGCCTTCATGGAAGGCGAGATCGGCGTGCTGCAGGTTGAGAAGCGCATCCGCAGCCGCGTCAAGCGGCAGATGGAGAAGACCCAGCGCGAGTACTACCTCAACGAGCAGATGAAGGCGATCCAGAAGGAGCTCGGCGACGAGGACGGCCGCGACGAGCTCGCCGAGATCGAGGACAAGATCAAGCGCACCAAGCTCTCCAAGGAGGCGCGCGAGAAGGCCCAGCACGAGCTCAAGAAGCTGCGGCAGATGTCGCCGATGTCGGCGGAAGCCACCGTCGTGCGCAACTACCTCGACTGGCTGCTCTCCATCCCGTGGAACAAGAAGAGCAAGGTCAAGAAGGACCTCAACCACGCGCAGGAGATCCTCGACGCCGATCACTACGGCCTCGAGAAGGTCAAGGAGCGCATCGTCGAGTATCTCGCCGTGCAGCAGCGCGCGAACAAGCTCACCGGCCCGATCCTCTGCCTCGTTGGCCCTCCCGGCGTCGGCAAGACCTCGCTCGGCAAGTCGATCGCCAAGGCGATCGGCCGCGAATTCGTGCGCGTGTCGCTCGGCGGCGTGCGTGACGAAGCGGAAATCCGCGGGCACAGGCGCACCTACATCGGTTCGATGCCCGGCAAGATCATCCAGTCGATGCGCAAGGCGAAAACGTCCAATCCGCTCTTCCTGCTCGACGAGATCGACAAGATGGGCATGGATTTCCGCGGCGATCCGTCTTCGGCGCTGTTGGAGGTCCTCGACCCCGAGCAGAACGCGTCGTTCAACGATCACTATCTCGAGGTCGATTACGATCTCTCGAATGTGATGTTCGTGACGACGGCAAACACGCTCAACATTCCGCCGGCTTTGATGGATCGCATGGAGATCATCCGCATCGCCGGCTACACGGAAGACGAGAAGGTCGAGATCGCGCGTTCGCATCTGATTCCGAACGCCGTCAAGAAGCACGGCTTGACGGATAAGGAATGGGCGATCGAGGACGGCGCGCTGCTTACGATCATTCGCCGCTACACGCGCGAAGCCGGCGTGCGTAATCTCGAGCGCGAGCTTTCAAACCTCGCGCGGAAGGCCGTGAAGGAGCTGCTGCTCGCCAAGAAGAGCAAGCAGAAGGTTGTCGTGACGGAAGCGAACCTGTCGGATTATCTCGGCGTGCCGAAATTCCGGTACGGCGAAGCCGAATCCGAAGATCAGGTCGGTGTCGTCACCGGCCTTGCCTGGACCGAGGTTGGCGGCGAGCTGCTCACGATCGAAGGCGTCATGATGCCCGGTAAAGGCAAGATGACGGTGACGGGCAACCTGAAGGACGTGATGAAGGAGTCGATCTCCGCTGCGGCTTCTTACGTTCGCTCGCGCGCGATCGACTTTGGCATCGAGCCGCCTTTGTTCGATCGGCGTGACATCCACGTGCACGTGCCGGAAGGCGCGACGCCGAAGGATGGTCCGTCTGCCGGCACTGCGATGGCAACGGCTATCGTGTCGGTACTGACCGGCATCCCCGTGCGCCGCGACATCGCCATGACCGGCGAGATCACGCTTCGCGGCCGTGTCCTGCCGATCGGCGGGCTCAAGGAGAAGCTGCTCGCCGCGCTCCGCGGCGGCCTCAAGAAGGTGCTGATACCGGAAGAGAATGCCAAGGATCTCGTCGACATTCCCGCTTCGGTGAAGAATCAGCTCGAGATCGTGCCGGTCTCGCGGATGGGCGAAGTGCTGCAGCATGCGCTTGTGCGTCAGCCGGAGCCGATCAAGTGGGAAGAAGACACAAGCGCGGTCGTCGCTCCTGCGGCGGCGCTTGCGCCGAGCGAAGAGACGGGCGTCATCGCGCACTGATCTTCGACAGCAAACAAAGCAAGGCCGCAGCCCCAGGGCTTGCGGCCTTTTTTGTTGCCGTCGCGCTGCAGGCCCCGGTTCGCAAGGGAAATCTCGTCATTGCTTATGCGAATGCCTTGCGTTTCGGCCTCTCTCGGCTCAACACGAGACTCTGCTGGCTCGAAGTGATTCGCAGCGCAATTCACGCGAACACGAGGCATTTGCCGGCGGACGGAGATTTTCTCCGAGCGAACAAGGAGAGGCGTATGAATAAGATGGACCTGATCGACCACGTCGCGGGCGAGATGGAAATGTCGCGGGCGGCGGCAAATCGGGCGGTCGACACGATCATCGGCGGGATCACGAAAGCCCTCAAGAAGGGCGAAGAGGTTCGCATCACCGGTTTCGGCACGTTCGCCGTGAAGAAGCGCGCTGCCGGCAAGGGACGCAATCCCGCGACCGGCGAGGCGATCAGAATCCCGGCCTCGAAGAACGCGCGCTTTAAAGCCGGCGCGACTCTGAAGGCGGCAATCAACAAGGGTCGTTGACCGGAAAAGAGCGGCATCATCCGGCAGTTCGGCTGCTGGATGATGCTCGCCTTCGGACGCTTAGAGCCGCGCGACAGTCTCTACTTCCGACTTGCTCGGCATTGACGATCCCGCTCCGGCGCGGGTCACGCTGATCGCTGCCGCCGCGTTGGCGCGGCGTGCTGCATGCTCCACAGATTGGCCCGCCGCGAGTTCGGCAGCAAACCAGCCGGCGAAGCAATCGCCGGCGCCGGTCGTGTCGCGTGCTTCGACTGCGTGGCCGTCAATGTGAATTGGCGCACCGCCCCGTTCCGCAAGGACAAGACCTGCGGGTCCCAAGGTGATGATGCAGCAGGGCAGGGGCAGTTTAGCCGATGCGAGATCGGCGATGATTTCCTCGGGGTGGCCGGCCACGGGCTGGCCCGTCAGTTCCGCGAATTCGTGTTCGTTCAGGATTGCGATCGAGGTGTTTTGCCAAAGCTCTTGTGGCAGCGCCTGATAGGGTGACGGATTGAGGATCGTGGTGCCGCCGTTTTCTTTGATCTTCGCAAAGAAAGCGGCGATCTCTGCGATAGGG
>JAFAVH010000061.1 GCA_019242655.1 Methylobacteriaceae bacterium | reverse complement strand
GGTCAGGATAAAGCCTCTTTAGAGTGGACATTCAATTACTACACGAAGAATGCGCGATCATCCTTGACATTGCTGTCCGACCACTGGGGTGAAGTGCCAAAATATAAAGGAGCTACAAGGCCCCCGAGAGATCGTTGGGACTACTGCCAGGAACTCTTAGACGAAGCAATCACCAATTTCGAAAAACGGCTTGCCGCACGGGCCGACCAAAAAAGGAAAAGCGCGCAAAGGCGACAAGTCAAGCGAGAGGCTTCGCAACGGCGGGCAAAATCTCGGGCCGTCGCCTTGGAGGCCCGCTCGAAGACTGGTTGAACCTAACCCTCGCTGTGCACTTTCGCTACCTAGAAGGATAGAGCATAGGGTAACGGCTCAAGGAATCGCTGGGCCTGGAGATTTGCTGCGACTGTTCAAACTAACACCGGAAGGCAGGCATGCCCGTCTATTGGATTGCCGCGCACACGATTACGGACGCTGCGAAGTTCGAGGAGTACCGGGTCAAGGTCGCGCCGATGATCGCCAGGCACGGCGGCCGCTACATCACTAGGATCGGCAGCCACAAGGTTCTGGAGAGCAAAAGCCGCCCGCCGGACCGTGTCGTGATCGTCGAGTTTCCGGACGTCACCGCGCTCAATGCCTGGTACAATTCAGCGGAGTACCGGCCCCTCATCGCGCTGAGGCAATCGGCAGTGGACATGGACAAGGAGACTTTGATCACGCTCGAAGGCGCGTGACCGTCTCTCGTCGGGGCGCACGCCGCAAGCTTCCTCGTTGCATCCGTACCTCGTTAGCCCCGCCGCGCGGCTTCGATCGCCGCGATATCGATCTTGCGCATCGTCATCATGGCGTCCATCGCGCGTTTCGCGGCGCCGCGATCGGTGTCGCTCATCGCCGCCATTCAAGGCGCGCGGCACGATTTGCCAGGAGAAGCCCCAGCGGTCCTTGCACCAGCCGCACTGGCTTTCCTTGCCGCCATTCGAAACGATCGCGTCCCAGTAGCGATCGGTTTCCGCCTGATCTTCGGTCGTCACCTGGAAGCTCACGGCTTCGTTGGGTGTGAAGGTCGGACCGCCATTAAGGCCGACGAAGGGTTGGCCGAGCAAAGTGAACTCGACGACCAGCTCGCTCCCCCGCGCGCCGCCGGGGTAATCGGACGCCGCGGCGTGCGCCGAACCCAAATGACTGTCCGGAAATGTCGCCGCATAGAATTCGGCTGCCTTGCGGGCCTCGCCATGATCGAACCACAAGCAGGTTGCGAGCTTGCTCATCGGGACTGTTCCTTTCACCTACGCGTGCGAATCGTGTGAAGACGCGTTTCCGGGGGATGTCGGCCAATCCCGTTCATGCCGCAAGCTGGATTCAAGGCCGGCAGCCCCTTGCTGTCGCTGACGCGCGTGATCCCGCCGCAAATCTGCTCGTAACCGGCCACATTGACTGGGTTCAATGCCGGCCAAAGCGATTCAGAGAGGGATATTTTCGCATGCTTCGCGCCCGCTGGTTTGCAGTCGCTGCGACGACATTGTTTCCGCTCGCCGGATTTGCCGGACCGTCATTCGCGGCGGCGGAATCACCTTCTGCAGCGGCATCGGCAAGCTGCGGAGAGACGGCCGATCTCGCGGTTCTGCCCTCGCCGGTCGCGCCTTGGAAAGGCGCGCCGTTGCGCGTCATGGTCGTCGCGGAAAAGCCCCTCGGCGGAACGCTTTCCCTCGTCGCGCCGAATGGCAGCATCGCGGCGACGTCGTCGGACCGGCACGGCGGCGGTCCTTATTCCTGGTTCGCCGAGATCGCCGCGCCTGCCGCCGGCACATGGCACGCGACGCTCTCGCTCGACCACGCATCGGCCGGATGCGCCAAGATCACGCGCGAAATTGTCGTGAATGCGCAAAAGCCCGCATCCCCGGGAACGCCGGCCGGTCAAATCTGGCAGGTGCGCAATAGCTGGAACAGCACAACCGAATCCCTGTTTTCCGCGTGGATCGAAAAGCTGTTCGATGCGCCGCCCGACCAGGATCTGTCGTGGAAGGTTTGGCACGAGGTGTTGCGGGATCAATCGCGCAACTTCCTGTTCAACCATCTCGGTCGCGGCGAAGACAAGATGACGTTGAGCTTGCGCCCCGATTGCGCTGACTTCGTCTACTTCCTGCGCGCCTATTTCGCCTTCAAGATGGGTCTGCCGTTCGGATATGCGAATTGCTCGCGAGGCAGCGGAGGCAAGGCGCCGAAATGTTTCCAATGGTTCGACATCGAGCATCCCGAAACGACGCGTCCCGCGCCGCCGCCCGAACAGGATTTGGCGTCTAACCCGGTAGCCGTCGCGTCCGCCGCTCCCGCGCGGAACTTTCTCGGGCTGCTTGCGCAGGCGCAGCCGGCCGACCCGTCCATAATGCCGGCAACGCCGTCGGCGCCCCCGAAGCCGAAGCGCCCGTCGACATTCGCAGAATATCTGCGTGATGTCGGCGATGTCGTTCACAGCGGCGCGGTGCGTGTCGCGGCGAACGACGACAGCACCGATTTCTACAGCGTGTCGCTGACGCAAAAGGCGCTGCGCCCGGGAACTGTCTATGCCGACCCTTATGGCCATGTGCTGATGCTGGTGCATCGCGTGCCGGAGTTGAATGGCAAACCAGGCGTCTTTCTCGCCGTCGATGCCGAGCCCGACGGGTCGATCACGCGCAAGCGCTTCTGGCGCGGCAACTTCCTATTCGTGCACGATCCGCGACTCGGCACGCCCGGCTTCAAGCGCTTCCGGCCGATCGTCGGCGATAAGGGCGGCCCTCTGCGGCGGCTCACCAACGCCGAAATCGCACGAAGCCCACACTACGGGGACTTTTCGCTCGAACAGGCGCATATGAGCGCCGAGGATTTCTACGATCGCATGGACGATGTGATGTCGCCGGAGCCGCTCGATCCAGTGCGCGCGATGACCGACGCGATCACCAGCCTCAACGAGCAGGTGAAGACGCGCGTCACGTCGGTCGAGAATGGACGGAAATATCAGGACAAGCAGGCGGGCGGCGTTACCGCGATGCCGAACGGCGCGTCTATCTTTCAGACGAGCGGCGCCTGGGAAGACTATTCCACGCCGGCACGCGATTTCCGTCTCTTGATCGCGATGGATGTCGTGCGGAATTTTCCCGAGCGCTTCGTGCGGCGCGCCGACCGATACGCGATGTCCGGAGGCAAGAGCGTCGAGGACGTGAAGAGCGACTTACGCGACGTGCTCGCAAGCGAGCTTGCCTCGCGCAAGTTCGCTTACACGCGCAGCGACGGCTCGCAGTGGACACTGTCTCTCAAGGACCTAATCGAACGCGCACCCGACTTTGAAATGGCCTACAATCCGAACGACTGCGCCGAGATACGTTGGGGCGCTCCGGAAAACAGCGAGGAAGCCGCGACCTGCAAGCGGCACGCGCCGCAGGCGCAGCGCGCCACGATGTCCTCCGACTATCGCACCTGGTTCCGCGACAGGCACTGGCCGACGCGCACCTAAGTGCATGTTTGTTGCCGCTCAAGGCTCTTGGGCAAGCCGGGTAGCAAAAGCAGCAATCGTTTTGGTATAAACCTGCGAGGCATTCCACTTCTGCAGGACGTCGAAATTGGCCGAGCCCGGCGCCCAACCCTGACCGCGCTGCCAGCCATAACCTTTGAGATAGTTCGCGGCTGAGGCGAGCGCGTTCGGCGTACTGTGGATCAGGTCGCGGTGGCCGTTGCCGTCGACATCGATGGCGAACTTCACGTAGGACGACGGCAGCAGCTGCGTTTGGCCGATTTCGCCTGCCCACGCCCCCTTCATCTCGCTGGACGTCAGGTCGCCGCGATCGATGATGCGTAACGCGTCTAACAATTCGGCGCGAAATGTTTCTGAGCGGCGGCAGTCAGAAGCGAGCGTTGCCAACGACCGGATGGTGGAGAACCCTCCCTGATTGACGCCGAAATCGGTCTCGAGTCCCCAGATCGCGACAAGGACAGGAGCCGGCACACCGAAGCGCTCTTCGATTCGCTCGAGCACCGATCCGTAGCGCTTGAGCATGTTCGCGCCCTTGCGCAGGCGGTCGGGCGAAATCATCCGGCCCGAGAACTGCTCGAAACTTTGCTGCAATACGCTTTGCGAGCGATCGCGGGAGATGATGCCCGGGTCGGCGGTCACACCGTTCAATGCCGCCGCGATCGTCTTTTGAGAAATGCCGTTTGCAGCCGCCTGCTGCTTGACGCCTTCAAGCCATGTATCGAAATTGATGCGCGGGCACTCCGCAGCACGAGCGGGTGCCGCTAAGACTGCGCATGCTACGGCTATGATCAAGAATGTTGAGCTTGATCGGTATTTGCCGCCGCCACAGTGCGGTCTAACCACCATCACGGGAAATCCCGGTTGCCTCGACCAGAGAAGCGATACTCAAGCCTTCAGCCTAGATTAGACGCGTCGATTCAATAATCCCCGCTTCCAACGAGTGGGTGGATACCCCCGAGATTACGGCTGCGAGAGGTTCGCGACTGCCGCTGGCGCACGGGTTGGCGTTTGTGCTTGGCGAGTTTCACCACCGCATCTGCATTACGTACAAACGCTGCGTCGGAGCCGATCCAAGGCATAGCCCGCGCTCCAGGCGCGCCGATCGTGCAGACAAAACAGATCGCCAGAATGTAGCGCATGGGGATCGCCCTTTCCTGTCTCGCGTCCAATTCTTGTGTGTCCAACCGAGACTCTACCCGACGGAGGCTAAACGCAAGAGCCAAGAGGTTAACGCTCGCGAATTCCTCGCTTCACGCCGCAAGCTTCGTCAGCGCGCGGGTCAGACGCCCAGCAAAACCGGCCGGATCGGACGGGCTCTCGCCGTCGCTGACGCGGGCCATTTCGTAGAGCAGCCAAAACGTGTCTTCGAGCCACGTCTTGTCTGAATCGTTAATGTGACGCGCAAGCGACTCGATCAGCGCGTGGCGCGGATTTACTTCAAGCACAGGCTTCGGCATGTCACCGAGCTTGCCATGCTCGGCTAGAATGCGCGCGAGACGCCGGTCGGGGCCATGCTCCGGCGCGATCAGGCAAACCGGGCTATCGGAGAGGCGCTCAGAGGCGCGCACGTCTTCAACCTCGCCGATCGTCTGCTTCATCAGTGCGAGCAATGTTGCGACTTCCGCTTTGACATCGCTGGAAGCGGGCGCCTCCTGACCGTCCGCCAGCGGGATTGAGGAAATGTCCGCTACGCCCTGCGTTACCGACTTGAATGGTTTGCCGTCATAGCCGACCGCGGTTGAGACCCAGAACGTATCGACGGGATCGGAGAGAAGCAGCACTTCGACGCCGCGCGTGCGAAAACCTTCGAGCTGCGGGCTCGATGCCAGCCGCTTCGCGTCCTCGCCGGTGAGGTAATAGATCGCCGTCTGGTTCGGCCGCAGTGCGCCGACATAATTCTTGAGCGTGCGCTTGCCTTCGGGATCGCTCGATGTTGCAAAGCGCGCGATCTCGAACAGTTGATCGCGGCGGTCCGGATCTTCGTAGAGGCCTTCCTTGAGAACGGCGCCAAAATTCTCCCATAGCTTGGCAAATTTCTCCGGCTCTTTTTCGGCGAGTTTTATGATCTCCTGCAGGATGCGGTTCGTCACCGCCTTGCCGATCGCGCCGAAGACGGGTGACTTCTGCACCATCTCACGCGACACGTTGAGCGGCAGGTCGGCGGAATCGACGACAAGGCGCACGAAGCGCATCCAGCCGGGCAGGAGATCAGTATCGCGCGAGATCAGGACGCGGCGAACGTAGAGCTTGTTGCGCCCCTTGCGCGCGGGATCGAACAGGTCGAGCGGCCGTGAACCCGGAATGAAAGCGAGCACCGTGTATTCGTGACGCCCTTCGGCGCGCCAATGGATTGTCGCGAGCGGCTCGTCGAACTGGCCGGCGAGACTGCGATAGAATTCGGTATACTCGTTTTCTTCGATCTTATCTTTCGGCCGTGTCCAGAGCGCGCTGCCTTCGCTGATGCGCTTCGGCTCGTTGCTCTCATCTTCCGCCGCGTCTTTGTCTTTCGTCTCGCGAAGCGCGATCGGTACGGCAATGCCGCTCGAATATTCGCGCACGATACTCTGCACCTTCCAAGATTCGAGATACTCGGACGCATCCTCCATCATGTGCAGGCGTACGCGGGTGCCGCGCGCCGGCGCATCCGCGAGCGGCAGTGGCTCGATGGCGTAGGTGCCCTTGCCGTCGGAAGTCCAGCGCCAGGCCTCTTCCGTGCCAGCGCGGCGCGTTTCGACCTCGACCTTGTCAGCGACCATGAACACCGAATAAAAGCCGATGCCGAATTGGCCGATCAGGTCGGCTGCGATGGCGGGTTTTTCGTCACCGCCGAGCGTCTCCAGAAAGGCGCGTGTGCCCGAGCTCGCGATCGTGCCGAGCGCGCTCGATAATTCCTCGCGCGACATGCCGATGCCGTTATCCTCGACGCTGATCTGCCGTTTATGCTTATCGAGCGCGATGGTGATCTCAAAGGCAGGCGCATCCGCGGTGAGTTCCGGCTTGGTGAGCGCTTCGTGGCGCAGCTTCTCGCAAGCGTCGGCGCCGTTCGAAATCAGTTCGCG
>JAFAVH010000401.1 GCA_019242655.1 Methylobacteriaceae bacterium | reverse complement strand
GAATTGCCTGGCGATCATTGCTGCCGATCATCATGACCGCCATGCTCACCTTCTCGTTCGACGCGAGGAGGTCGTGCACGGCTTTCGGCCAGTCGTAGAATTCGTTCGTGACAAGGCCGGTATCGCCTTTGGCCTTGCGCACGATGGTGATTTCAGGCCGCTCGACATAGGCCTCCTGCAGGCCTTGCGCGAGCAATTGTCCCAGGCTGTCGCCGAGGACGTCGATAACGAAGTTCGCCTCGGCGGGCGGTTTCTCGGGGAGGGTGGCTGCGGGCTTATCCGCGGTTCCGGCCGCATTACCCGGCAGGATGCGCCGGATCTGCGGCTTTGTGTGCACATAGGTCGGCCGCCGCTGGATGCGCTGATGCTGCATCATCTCGCGTTCGCGCAGCCAGAATCCGGCATTGTCGTCATTGCGGTAGCTACCGCCGCCGCCCCAACCGCCACTGCCGAAGAAACCGCCGCCGCCGCCACCGCCACCGCCACCGCCACCTCCGCCCCAGGGCCATTGGGCCAGGGCGGAGGAACCGCAAGCGAGAAGCGCGAGGAGCGCAAGCGCGCAGAGTTTGAAGGCGCGCTCCCGGCCCGGGAGATTGCGCGACGGCGCGGCTGAAAAGGAATCCGGCCCGTGCATGCGCCTAGATATAGCCGAAGAACGGCCCGAGGCCAAAGCCGGGTGTCTCGCCGCCGCTATCGCGACGCCGCCGGCCAGCCAGCCTTCAGCGCCGGCCAGCCGGCGATACGATCGCCGAGCAGGGACACGCCGAGCGCGTATGAGGTTGAGTTGTTGTAGCTCTTGATGACCTTGAAATTGCGGGTGACGAGGAAGGCAGGTCCCTCCGCGCCCGCGGGTTGAAGCAGCGCCGCCTCGCCGTCGCGCGGCATCGCCTCGCCATCGGCGCGGCTAACACCCTGCGCCGCCCAATGGGCGAAGGAACGGTAATGCGACGAGCCGCCGCTTGCTTGCAGGCTCGCCGGCAGCATCACCTCATAGCCCCAGGTCTCACCGGCGATCCAGCCGTGCTTCTTCAGGTAATTCGCGGTCGAGGCGAGTGCGTCGGGAACGTTCGTCCAGATATCTTTGTGCCCGTCGCGATCGAAATCGACGGCATAATGATTGAAGCTCGAAGGCATGAATTGCGTCTGGCCCATGGCGCCGGCCCACGAGCCCTGCATGTCCTTGGCGTGGACGTGACCGGCTTCAAGGATCTGCAGCGCGCTCAAAAGCTCCTTCTTGAAGTAGTCGCCGCGATAGCGTGCGTAAGCGAGGGTCGCGAGCGCGCGAATCACATATTTGTCGCCGACATAGCCGCCGAAATTCGTCTCTAAGCCCCAGACGCCGAGCACGATGTAAGGATCGACGCCGTATATGTGATCGACCTTCTCGAGGATCTCTTTCCATTCGCGCGCTTTCGTGCGCCCGGTCTCGATGCGCTTCGCAGAGACGGCAGTCGCGAGATAGTCGCCGATCGGCTTGACGAACTCGGCTTGTTTTTTCGTGCGCGCGATGACGTCGGGATCGGGCGTAACGCCGCGGAAGGCGGCGTCGAAGGTCGCGCGTGAAACGCGGCGCGCATGCGCCTGCGGCCACAGCGACTGCACGAAATGCTCGAAATCGGCAGCGGCGCTCACGGTGCCGGCGGCAAGAAGAAGCGCGGCGACAAACAGCCGGGCCGTGTACCGCGCGCGGCGCAATTGCGCCGCAATGCGGACCGCGATTCCGATGGTGCAAATCGTGCGTCTCAGCGCGTTCATGAGAATGGTCCGACGATGAAACGCAATGATGCCGGAAAATCCGTTTCCGATTTATTTACCTTGATACCGCGCCGCGCGAAGCCGCATTATTTGGGCGTGCTGACGGAAATGGTTGCGATCTCGGCTGACAATGCACGAAGCGCCTTTTCGGCCTCCGACTGCAAATCGCCCAGGCTACAGCCAAAGGGCACGGGCAAACCAACCTTTTTCTCCGAATCCTCATCCCAGACCATCGTCACGACCGAGCGCTTGCGCGCCAAGTCATGAGTCAAGGCAATCACAGTGACGCCGGAAGATGCATTGTCAGTCATGAGAACAACTCCGGCCTCCAATGATTATGACGCGACGGGGGCATACTCGTTTTCAAGCAGAGCTCACTTCACGCCGAAGCATCGCCCAGCACCTTCACCGCCGCTTCATGCACGCGCTCGTCGCCGGCGGCGATGATCGAGCCGCCCTTCGCCGCGTCGCCGCCGTTCCATGTCGTGACGATGCCGCCCGCGCCTTCGATGATCGGGATCAGCGCGACGACATCGTGCGCTTTGAGATTGCTTTCGATGACGAGGTCGACGTGGCCGGCGGCAAGCGCGCAATAGCCGTAGCAATCGCCGCCATAGCGCACGAGCCGCACCTTGTCCTGCACGCGGCAATAAGCGTCGCGCTGCTTCTCCGGGATGAGCAGCGGCGAGGTCGTCATCAATGTCGCGTGATCGAGCGACGCGCAACGCCGCGTCCGCAGCTTGCGCTCTTCGATGTCCTCGCCCGGCCGGTGCGCCGGGCCGCGCCATGACGCGCCCGCGCCGTCGCCGAAGAAGCGCTCGCGCGTGAAAGGCTGATGCATCATGCCGTAGCAGGGCCGGCCGCGATGGTTAAGCCCGATCAGTGTGCCCCACATCGGCAGACCCGAGATGAAGCTTTTCGTCCCGTCGATCGGATCGAGAACCCAGACATATTCGGCATCGGCGCGCGTCTCGCCGAACTCCTCGCCGACAATGCCGTGACTCGGAAAGGTCGCCTCGATCATGCGCCGCATGGCGACCTCGGCGGCGCGGTCCGCTTCCGTCACCGGATCGAAGACGCCGCCGCGCGACTTGTCGTCCGGAATGATCGAGGAGCGGAAGAACGGCAGGATGGCCTCGCCCGAAATGGTGGCGAGTTCGTCAACGAACTGGGCAAAATCGACGGCGGTCATGCCAGCTCCCGGAAAGAGTATGTGGAGAATCCGACACATGGCGACGGCATGTCGCAAGCAGATAGGTCAGACGCCCTTGCCTTTTGTGCGGTGCGGGCGCATATTGTTGCGGTGCGGCAGGTTCTGCCGTGCATGCCCTCCTTGGGCGTTTCCTCCCTAGACTTGGGCCGCTCCTTCACGGGAGCGGCCTCTTTCTTTTGTGGCGCATGTCAGGCGCTCGCCGCGTCCAGGCGCGCAACATCTTCTTTGCTCAGCTCAAGCCGCACTGCACCGAGAAGCTCCTCAAGCTGGGGGATGTTGGTCGCGCTGGCGATCGGCGCCGTCAATTCGGGCTTGGCGAGGAGCCAGGCGAGGGCGACCTGCGCGACGGTCGCCTTATGCGCGGATGCGGATTCATCGAGCACGGCGAGAATCCGCAATCCCCTCTCATCGAGATACTTGGTCGCTCCTGCGCCGCGCGGGCTTTTGCCGGCGTCGCTCTTCGAGCGGTATTTGCCCGTCAGAAATCCGCTCGCCAGCGAATAATAGGGGATAACGCCGATCTCTTCTTTCCGGCAGAGCGGTCCGAGTTCGGCCTCGTAGTCCTTGCGCTCCACGAGATTGTATTGCGGCTGCAGGCTTTCATAGCGCGGTAGCTTGTTGCGGGCGCTGACATCAAGCGCCTCCTTGAGCCGCGCCGCGGAGTAGTTCGATGCACCGATCGCGCGCACTTTCCCCGCTTTAATGAGATCCGCGTAAGTCGAGAGCACCTCTTCGAGGGGAGTCTTCGGATCGTCCCAGTGCGTTTGATAGAGGTCGATGTGGTCGGTCTGCAGCCGCTTCAGCGAGTCGTCGACGGCTTTTCGAACGTAAGACGCCGCCATCGTGCGGCCGCTGCCCATATCGGCGCCGACCTTCGTTGCGATGATCACCTTGTCGCGATTGCCGCGCGCTTTCATCCAGCGGCCGATGATCGCTTCGGACTCGCCGCCCTGGTGACCCGGCACCCAGCGCGAATAAGCGTCCGCCGTATCGATGAAATCGAAGCCGGCGCCAACGAAGGCGTCGAGCAGGACAAACGAGGTAGTCTCATCGACCGTCCAGCCGAACACGTTGCCGCCGAAACAGAAGGGCACAATTTCGAGGTCGGAGCGTCCAAGCCGCCGCTTCTTCATCAGCTATCCCGATAATTATTGCGCCGGCTTACTCGGCCGCGGCGCGATAAGAGCCGAGGCACGAAGCGGCGTCCGCCAGGGACGCGATCATCTCGCCGATGTCGCGCGCAAGCGTGTCGAAGGCCGGCGCCTTCGCAAGCGTCGTCTCATTCATGTAAAGCGCGCGGTTGATCTCGATCTGCACCGCATGCATGCGGGACGCCGGCGTGCCGTAATGTTCGGTGATGAAGCCGCCGGCATAAGGCTTGTTCCGCTGCACCACGTAGCCTTGCCGTCGCAGGCCGGTCTCGATCACCTCGACAAGCGACAAATCGCAGCTCGTGCCGTAGCGATCGCCGACCACGAAATCGGCCTTGATCCGGTCCGACTTCGACGCCGCGGCCCCGCCATTCGAGGGCATGGAGTGGCAATCGACGATGACAGCGAGACCGAACTGCCGGATGGCGCGCTGGATCAGCCGCCGGAGCGTGCGGTGATAGGGCTTGTACAGGGCCTCGACCCGCTGCAGTGCTTCCTGGACCGGCAGCCGGCGGGCATAGATTTCCTGCGACTCGCCGACGATGCGGGCGATCGTGCCGAGGCCGCCTGCGACCCGCATCGAACGCGTATTGGCGAAGGAAGGGAGCTTGCCTTCGAACATGCGCGGGTCGAGCTCGTAGGGCTCGCGATTGACGTCGAGATAGGCGCGGGGGAAGCGCGCCTTTAGAAGCGGCGCGCCGACCGCGGCGGCGCCGGCGAAGAGATCCTCGACATAGGCGTCCTCGGAGCGGCGCAATGTCATTGCGTCGAGGCGCGCGGTCGCCAGAAACCGGGCGGGATAGACATTGCCGGAATGCGGCGAGGAGAACACCAGCGCGGAGCGGATGTCGTCCGGCTCCTCGACGGCACACGGAGGGGCCAGTTCGGGTTCGACCGGCCGGGACTCGGTGCTCTCGCTGAAGAGCGCTACGACCTTCTCCGAAGTCTCGCCTGCCATGGGTCCTCTGAAACCGCCGCTTGGGATCAATCTGCCAGCCGGACCCCGCGCTGTCCATTTGCTAGATATGGCGCCATTTGTGTGATCCGAGAGGCTTCGCTACTCCTGCAGGGCTGCGGAGAATGACGTCTCATTGTAAGGGGCGGACGCGGTGCCGTTAACCGCTTTTGGGCGAAGTTTTCATATTTAATTTACCAAGGCTGGGTCCTATGGAGCGGGAACGGGGCTGCATGAAATGACGAGCGAATCGGGCACCAAGATCCTGCTCGCTGAGGACGACAACGACATGCGGCGCTTCCTGGTAAAGGCGCTGCAAAATGCCGGATTCGATGTCGCCTCCTTCGATAACGGGCTTTCCGCCTACAACCGCCTGCGCGAAGAGCCGTTCGAGCTTCTCTTGACCGACATTGTCATGCCCGAGATGGACGGGATCGAACTTGCGCGCCGCGCAACCGAGCTCGATCCCGATATCAAGGTGATGTTCATTACCGGCTTCGCGGCTGTCGCGCTCAATCCCGACAACAACGCGCCGCGTCAGGCAAAGATTTTGTCGAAGCCCTTCCACCTGCGCGACCTCGTCAACGAAGTGCAGCGGCTGCTGGCGGCTGCGTAGGGGTTCTAGGTCGCGACGCGCGTTTAGGGTCGCGCACAGCTTCTGACTCCGCCCTTCATGCTCTAAAACGCCGGAGCCGCGAGACGCAGCTCGATGGCGGGAGAACACGATGGCCCATTTGTCCGAATGGGAAACGCTGCTGCGATTGCTCGCGGCGGCCGCTCTCGGAAGTCTGATCGGCTTCGAGCGCGAACGTCTCTTGTGGGCGGCGGGTATTCGCACGCACATGCTGGTCTGCGTCGGCGCCTGTCTCTTCATGATCGTGTCGACATACGGCTTCGGCGGAAGCCTCGTGAATAGCAATGTCGTGCTCGACCCGTCCCGCGTTGCGGCGCAAGTCGTGTCAGGAATCGGCTTTTTGGGCGCCGGCGCGATCCTCGCACGCGGCGAGGTGGTGCGGGGCCTGACCACGGCGGCGAGTATATGGACCGTCGCGGCGATCGGTCTGTCGGTCGGCGGCGGACTGTATTTCGCCGCTGTGGTGTCGACCGTGGTCATCATCGCCATTTTGGCGGGCGTGAAGCCTCTCGAGGAAGTCTATCGCGCGCGCAACCAAAGTTGCCGGCTCAACATCGAAGCAAGCCACGGCTCGCTCACGCCCGACATCGTCAAAGACGCACTGCGTGTCCGCAACGCTCAGATCAAGCGGTTCCTGGTAAGGGCCCGGGAGGCCGGAACCGTCGACGACATCACATTGGTCTTGGCCAGGGTTACATCGAAGGATATCGCGACGTTCGTGAGCAAGCTGCAAAATCTTGCAGGCGTCGCGCGCGTGCGGGTGGCCGCCCATGAAAAGGGCGCAGGCTCCGATCCGAGCTGAACGCCGCCAAGTCAACCGGAAAGCGCGTATTAGCCGAAAGTAGGCCGCGCTCCGCTTTGCTTAACTTCGGGCTTGGCCTCTAGTATACCGCTGAGGCTGAGCTAACGCGAAGCGGCCGCGAGGTATCGCAGCCGCTCCATAAGAATAAGCTGGGAGGATCGAAGATGACATCCGACATACGTTCGGCGCTTAATCGCCGTAGCATTTTGAAGACGGCGGCGCTTGCCGGCGTCGCCCAAATCACCTCGCCCTTCGTCATCACCGCTCGCGCCGCGGACGAAGTGAAGATCGGCTTCGACAATCCGATCACCGGCGTTTACGCCGCGCTCGGTAAGAACGAGCTCATCGGCGCACAGCTCGCGCTCGAGCAGATCAACGGCAAAGGCGGTATTCTCGGCCGCAAAGCGGAATTGCTTGTCGAGGATTCGACCAGCGGCGATGCTGGCACGGCAGTGCAAAAGGCGCGCAAGCTGATCGACCGCGATCAGGTGAACTTCCTTGTCGGTAACATCAACTCGGCGCTTGCGGCTGCCATGGCCGGTGTTTCCTACGAAAAGGGCGTGTTCCACATGGTGCCTGGCGGACATACCGATCCGGTCACCGGCACCAATTGCCATTGGAACGTCTTCCGTATCTGCAACACGACGCAGATGGAGGCGAATGCCGTCGCCGGCTCATTGATCAAAAATGCCGGCAAGAAATGGTACTATCTCACGCCCGATTATGCCTTCGGTCACACGTTGCAGGCGGGGCTCGAGAAAGCTGCGGCGAAACTCGGCGGAACCAAACTCGGCGGCGATCTGACGCCGCTCGGCACGACGGATTTCTCTTCGTATCTGATCAAAGCGCAATCCGCGAACCCGGACGTCATCATCTTCCTGCAAGCGGGTGATGACGCAGTGAATGCGCTGAAGCAGGCGGTTCAGTTCGGCCTCGACAAGCGCTTCCACCTAGCTGGCGCGCAGCAGGAGCTCGAAGTTTTGATTGGTCTGCCGCCGGAAGCGCGGACCGGCACGTGGGTCTTCGAATGGTACTGGAAGCAGCCTAACGTGCCGCATGTCGAGCAATTCGTTGCCGACGTCCGCAAACGAAGCGGCGGGCATGTGCCGACGGCGCGCACCTGGTTCGGCTTTGCCGCCATCCACGCCTGTGCTCTCGCCGCCGAGCAGGCGAAATCGCTTGAAGCCGTCAAGATGGCGAAAGCGATGCAGGGGTTCAAGCTGCCGCCCGAAGTCGCGTTGATGCCGGACAGCCCCTTCTTCCGCGAGTCGCAGAACCAGCTCATTCCCAATCTGTTTGTCGGCAATGCGCAGGCAAAGGGCAGCGATCCGGAGGATCTCTTCAATGTGACCGAGGTGGCGAAGGGCATCGACGCCGCCGGCACACTGGAAGATACCGGCTGCAAGATGACTTGGCCGGCGTGACTTGGCCGGCGTAATCTGGTCCGGGTAATCTGGTCCGCGTGATCGATATTCAGGCACCATCTCAAGCGCGGTGCCGGATTTCGCCGAGGCGAAAACGTCTAACTCGCCAATGTTTGTCAATTGCCGGCCGCACCTCGCGTGCGGCCTACTTGCGGCGCGATAGCGAAACGGCCGGATGCTTTTCCTGATATGACGCAGCTCGTTCTCTTCAACGTCTTCAACGGTCTCATCGTCGGCGCGTTCTATGCGCTGATGGCGCTCGGCCTGTCGCTGATCCTAAATCTCTCGGGCGTGATCAATTTCGCCCATGGCGGCTTCCTCGCGCTCGGCGGCTACCTCGCCTACATGATGATCCCGTATGTCGGCTTCTGGGGTGCGCTGGTCTTTGCGCCGTTTGTCACGGCGATCCTTGGTCTCATCGTCGAACGCGTTTTGATCCGCCGCGTCTATGGCCGCGATCCGCTCTACAGCCTGCTGCTCACGTTCGGCCTCGCCTTCATGTTCGAGGACGGCACGCGCTACATCTGGGGCGCACAAAGTCTGCCGTTTCAAGTGCCCGGCTGGCTGATGGCGCCGCTCAGCGTCGACTATTTCTTTCTCACCGGCTACCGGCTGTTCATGGTGCTGATGGTCGCGATCGCGGTTGCCGGCTTGTTCGCGATTCTCACCTACACGCGCCTCGGCATGCGTATCCGCGCCGGCACGCTCGACCTTGAAACGGTGTCGGTGCTCGGCGTCAATGTCCGCATCCTGCGCAATCTGAATTTCGGGCTTGGCATCTATCTTGCCGGCCTCGCCGGTGTGCTTGCGGTGGGCCAGCTCGGATTGCAGCCGACGATCGGCACGTCGCTGATCATGCCGAGCTTTGTTGCGATCATTGTCGGCGGCCTCGGCAGCCTGCCCGGCACTTTGCTCGGCGGATTGCTGATCGGCGTCGCCTCCGGCGTGACAACCGTGTTCTTTCCCTCCGCGACAGAGGCGGTGATGTACATCATGATGGCCGCCGTGCTGCTCGTTCGTCCGCGCGGTCTCCTCGGCGAGGAGGGCCGGTTCTAATGCGCGGCGACGATCTGCAAAAACGCGCGGCGACCGCCATTGTCTGGCTGCTCCTTATCGGCGCGCCGTATTGGCTGCCTGCCATCGGCGGCTACACGGAACTCGGAACCCGCGTCGTTGTGCTCGGCCTCGCAGCGATGTCGCTGAATTTTCTGCTCGGCTATACCGGCGTTCTGTCGTTCGGGCACGCTGCCTATTTCGGCCTCGGCGCGTATGGCGCGGGCATGACGCTTCGCTATCTCGTCCCGAGCACCGGCCTCAGCGTCATCATCGGCACGTTGGTCGGGACGATCGCGGCGGCGATCATCGGTCCGATGATCATTCGCCTGCGTGGCGTTTATTTCGCCATGGTGACGATCGCCTTCGGTCAGACCTTCTACTTCATCGCGTTTCGCTGGAACACGGTGACCGGCGGCGACGACGGGCTCATCGGCTGGACACGTCAGCCGTTGAATCTCGGTTTCGCGACAATCGATATCCTGAAGAGCTCCGTCGCATTCTACTATTTCGTGCTGGTGCTGTTCGCGGTCGCCGTCGGCATCATGGCGTGGCTCCTGCGCTCGCCCTTTGGACGCACGCTTTTGGCAATCCGAGAAAACGAGCGCCGCGCGCGCTTTCTCGGTATTCCCGTCGACCAGCACATCTGGATTTCCTGGGTGATTTCCTGCTGCTTCGTCAGCCTTGCCGGGGCGCTCTACGCGCTCCTCAACAATTTCGTCGATCCGCGCACGCTTTATTGGAGCCAGTCCGGCGATTTCGTCATCATGGCGGTGCTCGGCGGCATGCGCTCATTCTGGGGACCGCTCCTCGGCGCTGCGATCTTTGTCGTGCTGCAGGATTACCTCTCGAGTCAGACACAGAACTGGATGTCGTTCGTCGGCCTGTTCTTCGTGCTGGTCGTTTTGTTCTTCCCGCGCGGCGTGCTCGGCATCATCCGCCGGAGGGCCACGGCATGAGCCTCTTACGCGTCGAAAACGTCTCGAAACATTTCGGCAGTCTTGTCGCCGTCAACAACATCTCGATGGTCGTCGAGCCCGGCGAGCTGCGCGCCGTGATCGGGCCGAACGGCGCCGGCAAGACGACGTTCTTCAATCTGATCAGCGGCTTCTTTCCGCCGACCTCGGGCCGCATCGTCTTCGACGGCGAGGACATCACCGCGCTTCTCCCGGCGCGCCGCGTCTGGCGCGGCATGGCGCGCACGTTTCAGATCACCGAGGTTTTTCCCGAGCTCACCGTGCGTGAAAACCTGCGCATCGCCGTCGAAGTCGCCGCCGGCAACCGGCTGAATCCGTGGCTGTCGCGCGACGCGGACGGCGAAATCCGCGCCCGCATCGTCGAGCTCATGGACATGGGCGGTCTCGGCGAAAAAGCCGATCGGCTCGTCGGCGAGCTCGCCCATGGCGACCAGCGCGCGACCGAAATCATGATGGCGCTGGCGTTGAAGCCGCGGCTGCTCCTGCTGGACGAGCCGACAGCCGGCATGGGTGACCAGGAGACCTACGACATCACGCAGCTCATCCGGAAGCTGCATCGCGAGGAGAAACTCGCGATCGTACTGATCGAGCACGACATGCGCGTCGTCTTTCATCTCGCCGATCGCATCATGGTGCTTGCCGAGGGTGAGCCGCTGGCCGAGGGAACGCCGCGCGAAATCGGCGCCAACGAGGCGGTGCAGGCCGCCTATCTCGGAAAGGCCGCGGCGTGAGCGACGATACGCGCCCTTTGGCGCTGCAGGCCGAGGGCCTCCACACATTCTACAGCAAAAGCCACATCCTGCACGGCGTGAGCCTCGACGTGCGCGAAGGCGAGATCGTCACCCTGCTCGGGCGCAACGGCGCAGGCAAGACGACGACGTTGCGCAGCCTCATGGGATTGACGCATGCGCGCGACGGCGCCGTGCGCATTTTCGGCCACGCGACGACGGACTGGCAGCCCTACCGCATTGCCGCGCTCGGCGTCGGTTACGTGCCGGAAGGACGGCGCATCTTTCCCAATCTCAGCGTCGAGGAAAATCTCAAGGTTCCGCTCGATCGCAAAGGCCCGTGGGATATCGCGCGCATTTACGAATTGTTTCCGCGCCTCGCGCAGCGCAAGGCCAATAAGGGCCGCCAACTCTCGGGTGGCGAGCAGGAAATGCTGGCGATTGCCCGCGCGCTGCTCCTGAATCCGAAGCTGCTCCTGCTCGACGAGCCGTCGCAGGGGCTTGCGCCGTTGATCGTGCAGGAAGTGTTTCGCGTCGTCGCCGCGGCGCGCGAGCAAGGAATTTCGGTGCTGCTCGTCGAACAGAATGTGCGCGCCGCGGTCGAGATCGCCGACCGCGCCTATGTGCTCGACGATGGGCGCGTCGTCTATTCCGGCGACGCCGCGGAATTCGCCAAGGACGAAGAGCGCGTGCGCGCGCTTGCCGGCGCAAGCGCGGAAAGCTGGGAGCCGGAGACGGCGGTGGTTTAAGCGCTGGCTCTCGTCGCTGGACGACAACTACTCTTCCAAATTATAGTTCATAGTGTTATAGTCTTACCGTCGAGCCCTGGAGGGGCTGCTGCGAATATTCAAAACGAAATGGTTTATTCGCTTCGCCCGGTCCGAGCAGATTCGCGACTCAAGCTTGCGTGAGGCAATCGATCGAGCACGAAGCGGCCTGATCGACGCCGATCTCGGCGGCGGCATCATCAAGCAGCGAGTTGCACGGCAAGGAAAGGGAAGGTCTGGCGGTTACCGCGTACTGGTCGCTTATCGCGACGGCACATTGGCGGTGTTTCTTTACGGCTTTGCAAAAAGCAGCCGCGCCAACATTGAGGAAAAGCAATTGGCGACTCTACGCGACATCGCCGCTGGTTGGCTCAATGCAGATGCTTCCGGCATTGCTGTCGTCTTGCGGCAAGGCCTTATCGAAGAGGTGGATTATGACGGCGGCAAAGAAAAAAACTGACAACCTTACTGCGGCTCTCCTCGAAACCGCGGATGGAATGCGGAAGGCGGGTCTTCTCGACAAAGCAACACACGAGAAGATCACACTGCGGCACCTTGGAGCCGCATCGCTGCCGCAGCAAAGGCCCATATCGCCGCAACAAATCCGCGGCCTGCGCGAAAGGGCGAGAATGAGCCAGGCAGTGTTCGCCCATCACCTGAATGTGACGGTGGGCTACGTCTCGCAACTCGAACGCGGCATTAAGCGACCGACGGGGCCGGCTTTGGCCCTATTGAATGTAATTCAACGCAACGGAATAAAAGCGATCTTATAGAGACGCCTCATTTCTCCTCCATCGCCTCCAATTCGGCGATCAGCCCCTCGATCATGCCAAGGCCGATCTGCCAGAAAGCAGGATCGCGCGCATCGAGTCCGAACGGCGCCAGCAATTCGGAATGATGCTTGGTGCCGCCCGCCGACAGCATGTCGAGATAGCGCTCGGCGAAACCATCGGACGCTTTCTGGTAGACGCCGTAAAGCGAATTGACGAGGCAATCGCCGAACGCATAGGCGTAGACGTAGAACGGCGAGTGGATGAAGTGCGGGATGTAGGCCCAGAACGTTTCGTATCCCGGCCCTAACCGGATCGCGGGACCGAGACTGTCGCCCTGCACGCTCATCCAGATATCGCTGATGTCTTCCGGCGTGAGCTCTCCTTCACCGCGCCGCGTATGCAGCTTGCGCTCGAACGAATAGAACGCGATCTGCCTGACGACCGTGTTCAGCATGTCCTCGACTTTTGCCGCGAGCATCGCGCGGCGTCGGGCTTTATCCGTCGTCTTGTTCAGGAGCGCGCGAAAGGTCAGCATCTCGCCGAACACGGATGCGGTCTCCGCGAGCGTCAGCGGCGTTGGCGCCATTAACGCGCCGTTCGGCGCGGCAAGCACTTGATGCACACCGTGACCGAGCTCGTGCGCGAGCGTCATCACGTCACGCGGCTTGCCCTGATAATTGAGAAGAACATAAGGGTGCGCCGACGGTACGGTCGGATGCGCGAAAGCGCCCGGCGCTTTACCCGGCCGCACCGGCGCATCGATCCATTTATCGTCGAAGAAGCGCTTGGCGATTCCTGCCATGCGCGGCGAGAAATCGCCATACGCATCGAGCACGGTCGTGCGCGCCTCGTCCCAGGGATAGATTTCCGCCGGCACCGAAGGGAGCGGCGCGTTGCGGTCCCAATGATTGAGCTTGTCCTTGCCGAACCATTTTGCTTTCAGCGCGTAATAGCGGTGCGACAAACGCGGATGCGCGTCCTCGACGGCTTTCACCATCGCATCGACAACTTCGCGTTCGACGCGATTGGACAGATGGCGTGAATCCGCAACATCCTCAAAACCGCGCCAGCGGTCGGAAATTTCCTTGTCCTTGGCAAGCACATTGGTGATGAGCCCGAACGTGCGCAAATTGGCTTTCAACGTCGCCGCGATCGCGTCCGACGCCTTGTGCCGGATCTCTTCATTCGGATCCTGCATCAAGGTGAGCGTCGGCTCGATCGTCAGCTCCTGGCCATCGACGTTGAAACGCAGCGACGCGATCGTCTCGTCGAACAACCGGTTCCAGGCGCCGTGTCCGGTGACGGATTTTTCGTGGAAGAGCTGCTCGAGCCTGTCCTCGAGCTGGTACGGTTTCTCCTTGCGGATGTCCTCGAGCCACGGCCGCCAATGCGAGAGCGGCGTACCGTCCATCGCCTTGTCGAGAACCGCGCTGTCGATGCGATTGAGTTCGAGCTGGAAGAACAAAAGATCGGTTGACGCGGTTGTGATCTTGTCCTGCGCGTCGCCGTAGAATTTGGCACGTACCGGATCGGTCGTGTTGCCGGAATAGATAAGGCCCGCATAAGACATGATGCGGCCGAGCAAATCCTCGATCGCCTCGTAGCGGCGCACGGCAACCGCAAGTGCGGTGCCGGCGTCGGTGCTGCGCGCGATCTCCTCGAGCTTGCCGCGATATTCCGCGGCAAAGGCTTTGCACTCCGCTTCGGCGCGCGCGAGATCGGCGGAATAGAGGTCGGAGTCCATCGCGGGATAGAGATCGGCGAGATTCCATTCCGGCAGCGCTCCGAGATCGGGTGCAGAGAGGGGTTGAACCTCGGCCGCCGCTGAATGTGCGAAAAGCCGGGATGGGTAAGGAAACAGGCGCGTCTGATGCATCGGGTCGATAGCTCTGATAAAGACGGCCCTATATCGACGGTTCTCCGTTGCAATTCAACGGTTTTGTCTTGTCAACGGTTTTGTCTTGCAGCGTGCCGGCCGCTCTTGCTGATCGGCTCCACGCCGAAATCGATCAACAGCATCACGCACGCGTTCAGCGCGACGATGCCAAGTAGATTTTGCCGCCGGTTCGGGACAAGCATCGGAAGCGAAAAGCGCGGGGATCGCAACCGTAGCGGATCGGCAAGCCTACGTTCGTTAACAAAGCGTGCAGACGACAGGCTCGCGCATGTCAAAAACCGGCTTGATGCAGCACGCGACGCGCCTGCGCATTAACATCGCATTTACCGTGATCAAGGAGCATGCGGAGACATAAAAGCGTTGCCTTCGCGCACCTTCCGCCTGGACCTGATGATCTCCACCATCCTCATCGCCGACGACGATCCGGTTCAGCGGCGACTCCTGGAAGCGATGGTGCGTCGCTTCGGCTATGCGACGGAGGTGGTCGACAGCGGCGAAGCGGCGCTGGCGCGGATCGACGCCGCGGGACAGACCGCGGTCGATCTTTTGATCCTCGACCTCGTGATGCCCGATCTCGACGGCATGGGCGTGCTCGGGCGGTTGCGCGAACGCAAGATCGGCGTGCCCGTCATCGTGCAGACCGCGCATGGCTCGATCGAAGCGGTCATCTCGGCGATGCGCGCCGGTGCGCACGATTTCGTCGTGAAGCCGGTCGGCGCAGAGCGCCTGCAAGTCTCGATCAAGAATGCACTTCGTGCCGATGCGCTCGAGGAGGAAATCCGCCGCATCAATCGGCGCAATTCCGGCACGCTCGGCTTCAAGGACCTTGTCTCGAAAAGCGACGAGATGACGCGCGTCATCCGGCTCGGCGAGCGCGCCGCGCGTTCGACCATTCCCGTCCTGATCGAGGGCGAATCCGGCGTCGGCAAGGAAGTCGTCGCGCGTGCGATCCAGGGCGCGTCGGAGCGGCGCGGTCGGGCGTTCGTTACGGTGAATTGCGGCGCGCTGCCGGAGAACCTCGTC
>JAFAVH010000333.1 GCA_019242655.1 Methylobacteriaceae bacterium | reverse complement strand
GGCTCTGAAGGTGATGCCGCTCGAACCCGCGTATTCCGATCGCGGACTCTGCGCGAGACAGCGAAAGTGGCGTCGAGATCGCGCATACGCTGCGGTTTTCCGCCTTGTCATCCGAAGGCAGGATCGGTGGTGCTTCCGCTTAGAGCGCCCCCGCTTCGATCGTGGCCACTTTCTTAGGCTGACGTCATGCGGCACCCTTGACGAAGAGTCTAACGTGAAAGAACCTCTCAATCTTTCGGAACGATATCTCGGCGATTTTCCCCCGAAGCGGTATCACCCCTAGCAATCCGGCGGATTGGTTAATGTTTCGTTTAGGAGAAATATATATTGTGATGTGGATGCGGTCCCTGTTGCAACCACTTATTGCGATTTTTTCGCTCGCTACCCCTAGCATTGCGGCGGAGACGATGTCGAGCGCGCTGTCCCGCGCCTATATGGGCAATCCCGATCTCAACCAGCAGCGGGCGAGCGTTCGCGCAACGGACGAAAATCTGCCGCGCGCTTTGGCGGGGTTCCGGCCAACGGTCAACGCGACCGGCAATGCGGGCGTGCAATATCAAGAGGCGCGTTCGGATGTGACCAGCAGTAGCAGTTCGGGAGGCGGCAGTTCGACCGTTCACGTTCGTAGCCAGGCGCTCAGCTTCCCGCGCGGCGTCGGCGTTACCCTTCAACAGAATTTCTACAACGGCGAGCGCACACGCAACACAGCGAAGCAAGCTGAATCGCAGATCGATGCCGCACGCGAGACGATGCGCCTCACCGAGCAGAACACGCTCCAGAACGGCGCCACCGCATACATGAATGTGCTGCGCGACACCGCGATCCTCAATCTGCGCAAGAACAACATCACCGTCCTCGAGGAGCAGCTGAGGCAGACGCGCGACCGCTTCGAGGTCGGCGAGGTGACGCGAACCGACGTTGCACAGGCGCAATCGAGCTTGGCGCAAGCGCGTTCGGACTTCTATACGGCCCAGGCAAATCTTCAGAACAGTATTGCCAATTACCGTCAGATCATCGGTGTCGAACCGCGGCGTCTTGAGCCGGCGCAGACGATCGAGCGCCTGCTACCGAGGACGCTCACCGCCGCGATCGCACTCGGGCTCGTGGAGCATCCCGGCATCGTTGCTGCCTTCCATCAGGTCGACATCTCCGCGCTGAACGTCAAAATTCAAGAAGGCGCGCTGTTGCCGACCCTCAATGCCGTCGGCTCGGTGACGCAGAATTTCGACGTGCAGGGGCAGCCAAGAACGCAGGTCCTCACCGCGTCGGGCCAGCTGCAGCTCAATGTGCCGATCTATCAAGGCGGCCTCGAATACGCGAATATTCGCCAGGCGAAAGAGCAGCTCGGGCAGGCGCGGCTTAATGCCGACCTGCAGCGCGACACTGTGCGCGCCACGATCGTATCCTCCTGGGGCCTTTTGGAAACGGCGCGCGCGACAATCTACTCCTCGCAATCGGCGGTGACCGCCGCGGAAATCGCACTCGCCGGCACGCGCGAAGAAGCCCGCGTCGGCCAGCGCACGACGCTCGACGTTCTCAACGCGCAGCAGACGCTTTTGAATGCACGCGTCAGCCTCGTCAGCGCACAGCGTGACCGAGTCGTCGCCTCGTATGCCGTCTATGCCGCAATCGGCAAACTGACGGCGGAGAACCTCGCGCTTGACGTGATCCTCTATGATCCTACGATCCATTTCGATCAGGTAAAGGGCAAGTGGTATGGAACGCAGACTCCGGATTGGCGGTGATCTGCGAGGGCCGAACTGCTGAACGCTGCAATCTGAGCGTTGAGGTTGTGAGCGCCGCGAGCCTGATCTATTCTGCGTGTCGTTCGTAGGTCGTTTCACCATGCGGTATACTGACATCGCGCATCTGATGTTGATGCTCGCCGCTTTGGCGCTCACCTACGTCGTTCCATTCGAGCTTTTGCTTTTGGCGTACGTCGTTCTCGGCCCGGCGCACTATGCGACCGAAATCTCCTGGCTGCACGACCGCAAATATTTCCTGCCGCAGAGCTACATTGCGATTGGCTTGGCGCTCACGGCCATCGTGGCGGCGATGATCGACAATGCAGCCTGGTTCGGCTTCGTCATGTGGGCGGCATTCGTCATCTGTGCCTTACTGTCTACAGCGAGCGTTGGGCAATCGATCGTCTTGGTGATCGTTGCCTTGGGCGCCACGGCTGCCCTGATGCAGGGTTCTTCGATTGCCGTGCTCGGCATCCTTTTGCCGACGCTCATCCATGTCTCGCTGTTCACGCTCGTCTTCATGGCGCTCGGCGCGGTCCGCTCCGGCGACAAGTTTCAATGGTGCCTTGTGGCCCTTTATATTGCTGCGATCGTTGGGATCCTTGTCATGCCGCCGACGGCAGCGACACTCATTCCGTCCTTCGAAAAAGCCGGACACGATTATTTTGCCAATGTGGCGCCGGCCCTCGGGCGGCTATTCGGTATACCCAATTTGCAGCTGGACACGCGACTGACAAGCCTGCTGGCTTTCGTCTACACATATCATTATCTTAATTGGTTCATCAAAGCGGAGATTATCCATTGGAATAAAATGACGACGCAGCGGTTGGCTCTTGTGGCCGCTGCCAGCGGCGTGTCGACGGCACTCTATTTTTACGATTACGCGTTCGGCTTCACGCTGTTGCTGGCGTTCAGCCTTGCTCATGTCGTTCTCGAATTTCCGCTGAACAGCATGGCGCTCCGTCAGCTTGGCGCGGCGATTGGAGGAAGCGCAATGAGAGCGCTGCAGCGCGCATAGGAACACGCGTGCTGTTTCCCTCAATCACGTTCCTGTTTTACTTCCTGCCGCTGTTCTTCCTCATCTACTGGCTCGCGCCGGGTATCGCCACGAAAAATCTCGTCCTGCTCCTGGCCTCGTTGCTGTTTTATGCCTGGGGCGAGCCGCGCTTCGTGCTTCTGCTTGTCACTTTGACTCTACTGAATTATGGCGGTGCCCTCGCAATCGATGTGGTGCAAGGCGAGAACCGTCGTTTCGTAACGGCGGTACGCGTAACCGCGAACCTCGCCATTCTTGGCCTGTTCAAATATGCGGATTTCGCGATCGGCAGCTTGAATCTACTCCTCCCTAAGGAGCGAGGATTTCCTCTGCCCGAAATTCTGCTTCCGCTCGGCATCTCATTTTTCACGTTCCATGCGATCTCGTATCTCATCGATGTTTATCGGCGCGAGGTGGCGGCAAACCGCAACTTGCTCGCCGTTGCGGTCTACATGGCGATGTTTCCGCAGCTCATCGCAGGCCCGATCATCCGATACCACACGATTGTGCGCCGCTTGGCGATCCGCCGTATGACGCTCGGGCGCGCTTCCGCGGGCATGCGCATCTTTGTTATTGGGCTTGCACAGAAGGTGCTGATCGCCGACGAGGTCGCGCGCATTGCCGACGCTATGTTCGATAAGGGGACGCAGCCGACTTTGGTCGAAGCATGGCTGGGCCTGTCAGCTTATACGATCCAGATCTATTTCGATTTTGCCGGTTATTCAAATATGGCGATTGGACTTGGTGTCGCACTCGGCTTCGCATTTCCGCGCAACTTCCGTTTTCCCTACAAGGCGCGTTCGATGTCCGACTTCTGGCGCCGCTGGCATATGAGCTTGACGCAGTGGCTGCGGGATTATCTTTATATTCCTCTCGGCGGTAATCGCGGGTCGGTTGCCGATACATACCGCAACCTCTGCCTCGTTTTTGTTCTTTGCGGGCTCTGGCACGGGGCAAAGTGGACATTTGTCGTGTGGGGTATCCATCACGGTGTGTTTCTCATTTTGGAAAGGGCGGGCCTCGCGCCCTTGCTAGCGCGAGCGCCGATTGTCGCCGCGCGACTCTACACCCTTCTTGTTGTGATGACCGGCTGGGTGTGGTTTCGGGCGAACGATTTCGAACAAGCCAAGGCGCTGTTCATTGGTCTTGCGGGATTTAGCGGATGGCCGGGCGTTAGTATCAACATGCACATGGTCCTGCATCCTGTTTCCATCGCAGCCCTGCTCATCGGTGCCTTGCTCGCAACGACGGACTTGCATCTCGCGCGTCGTGTCACGACATGGCGAGGCGTATCCCTGTTGAATGGCTTTGCAGATGCGGGAACGACAGCGTCATTTTTCGCGCTCTCGATTCTCAGCATTGCCGCCGGCTCCTACAGCCCCTTCCTTTATTTCCGGTTTTGATTTGGGCCTACTGAGGCGATATCGGCGTCCTTGGATCCTAGTGGTCCTGGTCCTCCTTTCGCTTCCAATGGCAATGCAGGTGGTTGTGCCTGAGCAGACCGCTTCGGAAGGCGAAGCGCGGGTGCTCAGCCAGTTGCCCGATTGGCCGCGCCGTCTCGCGGATTGGCTTGCGCTGCCGCGCGCGCTCGACCGGTACTTCGCTGATCATTTCGGATTTCGAGTTGACCTGGTGCGTGCTCACGCGCTGTTGCGCTATGCGGTGCATTTGCCAAGCGATTTGCGTGTTCTCATCGGCCGCGACAATTGGCTTTTCCTTAATGGTGACGGAACGATCGAGCAGGCCACCGGCAAGTTGCTTCGCCCACGCGAAATCGCGAAATTCGCCGATTACGCCGCTGTGCTGAACGCGCGACTTGCGTCACGCAACGCACGGCTGCTCGTGACTATCCCGCCGAATAGCTCGACCATCTACCGCTCGCGCCTTCCCGCATGGGCGGCCGCCGCGCCGCGCGTCTCGGAATATGATCTGATGATGAAAGCGCTCGCGAAACGCGGCGTGTCGGCGCTCGATCTTAGACCGGCCTTGCTTTCCGCGAGCGCGACACATCCAACATATCGGCGAACCGATACGCACTGGAACAAATTCGGCGCGCTTGTCGCCTACAATGCAGTGGTCACTGCGCTCGACAATTCGAGATGGGTGATCGATCCCGCGCGTGTGCTGCGCGGATTCGAGCCAGTCGAAGGAGGCGACCTCGCCCGCTTGCTCGCCGTCGCGCACGATGTCAGCGACGAGGAGGCTCGGATTGATCTTTCGCGATTCGATCAGCCGGCGTCTCGGGCGTCCAGGATCGAGACCCAGTTCGAAGAGGGGGGTGATCTTATCGAAACGGGCCACACGGGTCCGACGGTGGTCGTGATCGGGGACTCTTTCACGCGGGGATTTTGGCAGGACTATTTCGCCATGCATGTCGGGCGCTACGTCTGGATTCATCACGAGCTCTGCGGATTTGCAGCGAGCGTGGTCGAGGCCTATCAACCTGAGTTTGTGGTCCTGGCGCCTGTCGAGCGGCAAATGTTTTGCCGACGCGGATGACGCAGGGACGCCGTCGTTTTCGTGGGAGTGTTGCGGGAAGCGGTCTTGCGGAGCCTGTGAACGCGTGAGATTCTTCCGATTCGTCGCGACTCGGTTGCGGAAGGCGTGGTTTGGCGCGCGCCCTCATGACGACTGGGCTGTGCGACGAAGAGTGCCGAGGCCATGAGCACAAACCCGCTACCGCAGCCGCAGAATCCGAGCCTCGAATCGGAGCAGCGGGCGCACGAGCCCTCGATGGAGGAGATCCTCGCCTCGATCCGGCGGATCATCGCAGACGACGATGCTCTCCCCCTGGTGCGCCGCCCGTCTTTGGTGACAAGCGAGCCCGCTCCTCCCGCCGCGGAACGGTCGGCCGATTTTGCGCGCCATCCCGTCGTGCAGAGCCTGTCAGCCGCGCCTGTTCATCTCGTGGCGGTCCCCGCCGTCGAGCCGCCGGAACCGCGGGACAGCTGGCCGGCGACGGGCGCGCCACGGGAGTCAACCGCAGCTTCTGGGAACGAAGACGTATTCCACGATGACACTGAGCGCGCGCCGCCACCCTTCATCCGCGGGGATATGCCAGAGGGAGCTCATTCCTCGTCGGTTCGCACCTCCGAACCGGAGAACCATGCTCTCCTATCGTCTGCCTTCGCCGGGAATCGCGGAGAACGAAAAAGCGAAAGCACTCCGCTTATCTCGGCGTCGACGGACGCCTCTGTCGCCTCTTCTTTCCAGTCGCTCGCAACCAGCATGTTCCTGCGCGATTCCGATCTGATTGCTCGCACAGTGCGTGAGATGCTGCGGCCGATGCTCAAGCAGTGGCTCGACGACAACCTTCCGGTCATGGTTGAGCGGCTGGTCCGCGCCGAGATCGAGCGGGTCGCAAGGGGCGGGCGATAGTTCGCCGCGGCGTCTCGTCGCGATTCATTGACTTCCGCATGAGGGATCGCCTTTAAGCGGGCTTGTTTTCGCCCGCGCTCTCTCACCCGACTCTTATGGACAAAACCTTCGACCCAGCCGCCGTGGAACGCCGCGTCTCCGACGCTTGGGAGCGGGCAGGGGCCTTCCGCGCCGGCCGCCCCGATCGCGTGAATGCGCCGCCGTTCTCGATGGTGATCCCGCCGCCGAACGTGACCGGCTCGCTGCATATGGGGCATGCGCTCAATAACACCCTGCAGGATATTCTCTGCCGCTTCGAGCGCATGCGCGGCAAGGACGTTCTTTGGCAGCCGGGCACCGATCACGCGGGCATCGCAACGCAGATGGTGGTCGAACGCCAGCTCATGGAGCGGCAGGAACCGAACCGCCGCGATCTCGGCCGCGAGAAGTTTTTGGAGCGGGTCTGGGCCTGGAAAGTTGAATCCGGCGGCGCGATCGTCAATCAATTGAAGCGTCTCGGCGCGTCGTGCGATTGGTCGCGCGAGCGCTTCACCATGGACGAGGGATTGTCGCGTGCCGTCGCGAAAGTCTTCGTGCAGCTCTATCGTGAAGGGTTGATCTATAAGGACAAGCGGCTCGTCAATTACGATCCGAAACTGCAAACGGCGATTTCCGATCTCGAAGTGCAGCAGGTCGAGATCAAAGGCAGCTTATGGCACTTCAAATATCCGGTGGTCGATCAGTCCGGGCGCGACACCGGCGAATTCATCACCGTTGCGACGACGCGGCCGGAGACGATGCTCGGCGACACCGCCGTCGCTGTTCATCCTGACGACGAACGCTACCGGCACCTGCACGGACAGCATGTGCGCCTGCCGCTCGTCGGCAGACTGATTCCAATCGTTGCGGATTCCTATTCCGATCCGGAGAAGGGAACGGGCGCGGTTAAGATCACGCCGGCGCACGACTTCAACGATTTTGAAGTTGGTCGCCGCCACGATCTGCCACTCGTCAACGTGCTCGATGCGGACGCAAAGATCACGTTGCGCGAAAACGAAGCGTTTTTGGCCGGCGTGCTGCAGTCGCCGGAACTCAACGAGACCGTCACCGCGCTCGATGGACAGGACCGGTTTGTTGCGCGCAAGCGCGTCGTCGAGATGATGGACGCGCGCGGGCTGCTCGCAGCGACGGAACCGCATACGCATGTCGTGCCGCATGGCGAACGTTCCGGCGCGGTGGTTGAGCCATGGCTCGCCGACCAGTGGTATGTCGACGCGAAGACGTTGGCCGCGCCGGCGCTTGCGGCAGTGCGTGAGGGCCGCGCTAAGTTCATCCCGAAGAATTGGGAGAAGACTTATTTCGACTGGCTGGAAAACATCGAGCCGTGGTGCATTTCGCGCCAGCTCTGGTGGGGACACCAAATCCCGGCGTGGTACGCCCCTTGGGGCGCAGTCTACGTTGCGGAAACCGAAGAGGAGGCGATCGCCGAGGCGCTAGGCGATGCTGTCACGCGCGGAATCTACGACGATAAGCAAGCCGGCGAGATTGCCGAAGATCCGGTGCGCGCGCGCGAGCTTCTGACGCGCGACGAGGACGTTCTCGACACGTGGTTTTCGTCGGCGCTGTGGCCGTTCTCGACGCTTGGCTGGCCCGACGAGACGCCGGAACTGAAGCGCTATTATCCGACAAGCGCCCTCGTCACCGGCTTCGACATCATCTTCTTCTGGGTCGCCCGCATGATGATGATGGGCCTGCATTTCCGTCACGAGGTGCCGTTCCACGATATCTACATTCACGCGCTCGTCCGTGACGAGAAGGGCGCGAAGATGTCGAAGTCGAAAGGCAACGTCATCGATCCCTTACACCTCATCGACGAATACGGTGCCGATGCGCTGCGGTTCACTTTGGCTGCGCTCGCCGCACAAGGCCGCGACGTTAAGCTGTCGACCCAGCGCGTCGAGGGTTATCGCAATTTTGCAACGAAGCTCTGGAATGCTTTTCGCTTCGCCGAGATGAACAATTGCGTTCATCTCGACGCCTGCGAATTCAGCCGGAACTCGGTCGAGATCAACCGCTGGATTCTGTCGCAGGCTGCTTCTGCCACCACCGAGGTAAGCGCATCAATTCAAGCTTATCGCTTTAACGATGCGGCACAGGCAGTCTATCGCTTCATCTGGAATATCGTCTGCGACTGGTATCTTGAACTCGTGAAACCGCTGCTCGCCGGCTCCTCCGAAGAGGAGCAGCGGGAGACGCGCGAGACGATCGCCTTTGTGCTCGAGATTTGCGTCAAGCTTTTGCACCCGTTCATGCCGTTCTTGACGGAGGAACTTTGGCGTCAGACGCGCGCCGTGCCCGCGTCTGAGGATGTGCTCGCCCTTGCCCGCTGGCCTGATCTGACCGGCTATGAGAGTTCCGAGGACGAAGCGCAGATCGGATGGATGATCGATCTCATTTCAGAAATCCGCTCGATTCGCGCCGAACTCAACGTGCCCGCGGCCGCTCAAATCCTGCTTGTCTTCGTCGATGCTGCGCCTGAAATCGCCGCGCGTGCGCTCAAGTGGAACGACACGATCCGGCGCCTGGCGCGCTTGTCGGAGATCGTCTCGGCACCGGCCGCCCCGCCGGGCGCCGTCCAGGCGATCGTGAGGCAGACTGTCATCGCGTTGCCGCTCGGCGACTTCATCGATGTAGCCGCTGAACGGAGGCGGCTGCAAAAAGAAATCGCGCGGGAGGAAAAGGACGGCGCGAAGCTCGACGCCAAACTCGCCAATCCCGATTTCCTCGAACGGGCGCCTGAAGAGGTGGTCGAGGAAAATCGCGAGCGGCGCGCCGAAGCGCGGGCGCGTGTCGCGAAAATGCAGGCGGCGCTAGAGCGGCTTGCCGAAACCTAGCGCGCCGACCGTACCTTCGGCGTCGCGGAACTCGCCACTTCCGGGGCCGGCTGGCGCGATGGCTTCGTCTCGACCCCGAGCGGCTTCTGCGGCGTGAGGCGGCTGGCCTTCTCGAGCGAGATCAGCGTCTGCTTGTTCGCCACGAGGCCGGAGGCGTTCGAAACGCTGACGAAATCGCCTTCCCGATGGGATGGTCCGCCGCCGCCGCGATACACCATCAGCCCTTTTGTCGTCACTACGACATCGCCGACGCGCAGCGTCGGGTCATTAATGAAAGGCCCGAGGGGTCCCTTGCCGGACTTCACCGCCTTGATCGCTGCCATCACTTCCTGCGGCGTCGGTCCGTGCGGACCGCCTTCGGCGCCGGAATGCCGCTCGGCGGGGCCCTCATCGTCATAAGGGTCCGAATAGCCCGGAAGGGCCGAATAGCCGTAGGAGCGCTGGCCATACGCGCCATAGCTATAGGAAGGCACAGGCGCATATCGCGGCGCGTAACCGGGCGTTGGCGCATATGCAGACCGGCCCTCGCTCTGCGAACCGCCAAACAGGAATGCGAACGGGTTGGCGCCCTGCGCAGCGGCAGCGCCGGCAAACGACACGCCCGCGAGTAGCGCAAGCAGCGTCGACGCGGAGCGGACATGCCGTGCGCCTCGTATGCGACCGATCATCTTGATTCCCTCGCCCCGTCCCCGACCCTCTAACAGCACAGGTAGCCAAACGGTTGCGTGCCAAATCGCACAGAAGCGCTGCGGTTCCCTGGAATGAGCGCGGATACCCGTAGCGTTAGCCGTGTAGGGGATGAGAGCGACTAAGAGCGCCGGGGCAGACACGCCGGGCATTCGCCTCTGAGATAAGCAGCGGCGCGACCCCCGTTGTGACTTTCGCGACACAGCGCAACTGCTTCTTTTGAAAGCAGAACTTGGTCACAAAATGCGCCCGTATTCAGCCATGAATCAGCGGCTAATTTGAATCATTAAGAGGAGCCGGTGAGGCGCCGCCGCAGTATTGTCCGCCACTCGCGGAACGCCGGTTCGGATCGCACTTATCAGCCAATGGGGGATTGGCCGCGCAAGCGGCTGCAAGGCGAACGAGGTCCTCGTTCGTCGCAGGTTGAGTTGTATCGAGGAACAGATGGACGCGCGCGCGGTCGACAAATCCAAGCTTCCAAGCCGGCACGTCACGGAAGGGCCGGAGCGCGCGCCGCACCGCTCGTATCTCTACGCCATGGGGCTCACACGCGAGCAGATTCATCAGCCGCTCGTCGGCGTCGCCTCCTGCTGGAACGAAGCTGCCCCCTGCAACATCGCGCTGATGCGGCAAGCGCAGGCGGTGAAGAAGGGTGTGTCCGCCGCCAACGGGACGCCGCGGGAATTCTGCACAATCACGGTGACCGACGGCATCGCCATGGGCCATGAGGGCATGAAGTCGTCCCTGGTGTCGCGTGAAGTCATCTCCGATTCGGTGGAACTCACGATGCGCGGCCATTGCTACGACGCGCTGGTCGGGCTCGCCGGCTGCGACAAGTCGCTGCCCGGCATGATGATGGCGATGCTGCGCCTCAACGTCCCCGCGATCTTCATCTATGGCGGCTCGATCCTGCCCGGCTCGTTCCGCGGTCAGCCCGTCACGGTGCAGGATCTCTTCGAAGCGGTCGGCCAGCATTCGGTCGGCGCGATGTCCGACGAGGATCTCGACGAGCTCGAGACGGTCGCCTGTCCTTCGGCGGGCGCCTGCGGCGCTCAGTTCACCGCCAACACGATGGCGACGGTCTCGGAAGCAATCGGCCTCGCGCTGCCTTACTCGGCCGGCGCGCCGGCGCCATACGAGATTCGCGATCGCTTTTGCATGCTTGCGGGCGAGATGGTGATGGAGCTTGTCTCGAAAAACATCCGGCCGCGCGACATCGTCACGCGCAAGGCGCTGGAAAACGCCGCGACCGTGGTCGCTGCGACGGGGGGTTCGACTAACGCGGCGCTGCACCTGCCAGCGATGGCGCATGAAGCGGGCATCGATTTCGACCTTTTTCACGTCGCCGAAATCTTCAAGCGCACGCCTTACATCGCCGATTTGAAACCGGGCGGGCGGTACGTCGCCAAGGACATGTTCGAGGCGGGCGGCATCCCCCTTCT
>JAFAVH010000121.1 GCA_019242655.1 Methylobacteriaceae bacterium | reverse complement strand
CGGCCCGATCGAGACGACGATGATCTCGGTGGCTTTGCCAGCTTCCTTCAGCCGCAAGGCCTCCTCGACGGCGATCTCGTCGAACGGGTTCATCGACATTTTCACGTTGGCAAGCTCGACGCCCGAACCGTCGCTCTTCACGCGAACCTTCACGTTGTAGTCAATGACCCGTTTGACGGGCACCAAGATTTTCATCGAGAACTCCCGGGCACCGCAGCGCCTTGGGCGACCGTGGTAATCGGGGGTCTAGGACGAGTCAACGCGGGTGCAGCATTCCGCCCGAAGTGCGATTTTCTCGGCGATTTAAGCTGCTTCGCCGCGCCAAAACCGGCGGCGGCGCGAATGCAGCGCGCGCTTGGCTTCCGCTTCCGCCTCGAGCGCAGCGACCGAGAGATGCTGACCGGGAATGAACGCGTCGAAACCCGCCCAGAACTGCGCGCGAATGTGATCGCGCTCCATCAGGATTTCATGCTGGGCCTCGGGAATGAAGATCAGCCGCCCGACCTTGAGACGCGTCGCGAACCGTTCAAGCGCGGGCACCGACACGACGCGGTCTTCGCCGGCGCCGAAGACGAGACTCGGCGTGAATATGCGGCGTGGATATTCGGCGTCGGCGAATTCGTCCATGAGACGGAAGGCCGCGTTCAACCAGCCGACTGTCGGGTCGCCAAGCCCGAGCTGCGGATGCTCCTTGAGAATGTTTGCGGTTCGCGCAAACCGCGCCGCGTCGGAGGTGAGCACATTGCCCTCGAAGGCACGCTCCTGAACGCCGGTCCGCGAGCCGCCGGGCACGAAGGCCGTTCCGAGGCCGACCATATCGAGGCCCTCGGCGAGGGCGCGCACAAGCCGCGGCAACCGTAATCCGTAGATGTCGATCATTGGCGCGGAGAGGACGAGCCGCGCGAACGGCGAGCGCCCTGCCCGCGCCTGCGCGAGCAGGATCGACGCGCCCATCGAATGGCCGATTGCAAACCATGGCCGCGGACAGAGGAATTGCAGGACCTGATGGTGCAAGGCTTCGAGATCGCGTTCGTAAAAGGCGAAGTCGTCGACATGGCCTTTGCGCGAGTCGCGGAGATCGCGCCCGGAGAGACCCTGGCCGCGCCAATCCATCGCGACGACGACGAAGCCGCGCTCAATCAGCTCGCCGACAATTTCGAAATATTTCTCGATGAACTCCGTGCGGCCGGCAAGAAGCGCGATCGTGCCGACCGGCTCGCCCTCCGGCACCCAACGCACGACGCGCAAAAGCACGTCGTCCATCGTGCGCACGGGAGAGACGATCGCACCGGCCGGGGCCGGATTATCCGGCGTTTCGAAAATTTCCATGCGAACGATCCGCGAAGCGCCGCTTTATGCCTGCGGCGCCGTCGAATGGGAAGCGGCTTTGACCGGAGCGCGCAGGCTCGCAACGAGCCGGTCGCGCGCAGTGTCGAGCGTTTCGTTCAAGGCGAGAGCGGCTTCACCGCCAAGGCGCTCCTGCAGATCGGCCTGCGCGGCGCGCCAAGCGGGAATGGCATTCTTGAGCCGCTGACGTCCCGCGCCGGTCAAAGCAACGGCGCGCACGCGACGGTCGGTCTTGTCGGTCTGCACCTCGACGAGCTTGTTGCGCTGGAGCGTATTGAGGTTGCGGTTCAGCGTTGTCGGATCGAGTTCGACGATACCGGCAAGCGCGCCGATCGAGATATCTTTCGCGGTTTTCTTGCGATGTTCCGCGATTGTGGTCATCAAGCCGAATTGCGCGATCGTCAGATCGTGCGCGGACAGTGCGTCGTCATAAAGCTGCGTGACGAGCCGCGCCATGCGGCGCAGACGCCGGCATGTGCAGCCGACCGATGCGGGAACTGGCGCCGCGATTGCCGTTTCGACCTGTTCTTTCATCACCTAGACATAACTGCCATGCGCGGTGTTTGCGACCTCCCGAATTGACCCGAGGCATAATAGCTGCATATACAGCTAACGTCCAGGGGCGAACTTGCACCGGGAACGTGCGACGGAAACTTGCAGCGGGAACGTAACGGATGACAGCTCCAACGAACGCGGCAATTGCCGGCGCAGCGCCCGCAGCGGCACCTGCTCCCGCGACCCGCTTTCCGCTGCGCCAAGCAATGCTGGAGGGCCCGATCCTCCCGACAATGCTGCGCTTTGCCGTGCCGACGGTGGCGGTGCTCGTTGCGCAGACGGCAGTCGGCGTTGCCGAGACCTTTTATGTGAGCTTCCTCGGCACCGAGGCGCTTGCCGGCGTCGCGCTGGTCTTCCCCGTCCTCATGCTGATGCAGATGATGTCGAATGGCGGCGTCGGCGGCGGCGTCGCCTCGGCGATCGCGCGCGCGATGGGCGCGGGGCGCCGGGCGGATGCCGACGCGCTGCTTTTTCACGCGATGATCATCGCCATTATCGCCGGGCTCTTGTTCATGGCCGGCGCGCTCATCTTCGGCCCCGCGCTTTATCGCGCGCTCGGAGGCTATGGCGCCGCGCTCGATGCGGCGGTGCTCTATTCGGCGCTGATCTTCGTCGGCGCGATCCTGATCTGGCTCACCAACCTCGCGTCCGCCGCCTTGCGCGGCGTCGGCAACGTCAAGGCGCCAGCATGGATCATCCTTGCCGGCAGCGCGCTGACGATCCCACTCTCGCCCGCCTTCATTTTCGGCATCGGGCCGATCCCGCGTCTTGGCGTAGCCGGGGCCGGGGTGACGATCCTCCTCTATTATATCGGGTCCACTGCCGTTCTGTTCTTCTACCTGCGCAGCCCCTATGCCGGGCTCAGCCTGCGCTGGGCGCGGCCAGAATGGCGCCACGTCAAGGATATCCTGCGCGTCGGGCTCCTCTCCGCCCTCGGCACGGTGCAGAGCAATTTGACGGTCGTGCTGGTCACCGGCGCCGTCGGTGTATTCGGCATCGACGCGCTGGCCGGCTACGGCACGGCGTCCCGGCTCGACTACATCATGATCCCGCTGATGTTCGGCCTCGGCACCGCGCTCGTCACCATGGTCGGCACCAATGTCGGCGCGGGACAGCTCGCCCGCGCCCGCCGCATTGCCTGGACCGGCGCGATCTTCGCCGCGCTCGTTCTCGAGGCGATCGGGCTCTTCGTCGCGTTGCTGCCGCAGGCCTGGATAGGGCTCTTTACCAAAGAGCCGGCGGTGCTCGCGACCGGCTCGCTTTACCTGCGCGAGGTCGGCCCATTCTACGGCTTCGTCGGTCTCGGCCTGCTCATCTACTTCGCCAGCCAGGGCGCCGGCACGATCCTCATCCCGATCGTCGCGAGCCTGGTGCGGCTCGTCATCGCGGCGGTGATCGGCTGGATCGCGGTCACCTATTTCCACGTTAGTCTGGCCGTGCTGTTTGCTTTCGTGGCGCTCTCGTCTGTCGCCTACGCGGCGATCTGCGCGGCGGCGATGATGCATCCGGGCTGGGGCAAAGCGCGCGCTTAAAATCAATTTTTTGCGGCCTCTTGCGACGGAACAGCGCACTTCCTAACTCAGGGTCAGCGCGGGCCATAACGGACGCGCGTTGACGACGGCGCTCTTCGGCCGGTGCAATAGTGCCCGCGAAACTGGGTGCGCCGCATGTCGCTTCACCCGGAGGATATGCAATGCGTTCTTACGATCTCTCTCCCCTTTATCGCTCGACCGTCGGCTTCGACCGGCTTTTCTCGTTGCTCGACCAGGCGACCGGTGCCGAGCCCGCCCCGACCTATCCGCCCTACAATATCGAGCGCACCGGCGAGAACGCCTATCGCATCACTGTCGCGGTCGCCGGCTTCGGCGAGAACGAGCTCTCGATCGAGAGCCGCGAAAACACGCTGACCATCAAAGGCTCGAAGGAAGTCCGCAACGACGGCGAAGCGAAGTCCGAAGTGCTTTATCAGGGCATCGCCGCGCGCGCGTTTGAACGCCGCTTCCAGCTCGCCGACCACGTTCAGGTGACAGGTGCAAGCCTGCAGAACGGCCTCCTGCATGTCGATCTCGTCCGCGAGATTCCCGAAGCGCAGAAGCCGCGTCAGATTCCGATCGGCAAGGCGTCGAGCCCGCGGGTCGTCGAATCGAAGGCCGCGTAAGTTCAGGTCTTTAGTTTCGAAGAAAAGGGCGTCCGTTCGGGCGCCCTTTTTGTTTGCCGCCGCCTCAGGCTGAGGAGCGTGCGCAGCACGCGTCTCGAAGCGGCAAGGTGAAGTGCGTTGCGCTTCACGCTGCCAGTATGTCGAACTCGACATGCACGCGGTCATAAGGAAATTCCACCGCTCCGCTATCCGTCCGTTGAACGACACCGGTATTGGCGAGCATCGTCACATCGGAATGAACTGCCTTGAAATCGCGGCCCACGCGGCGCGCGACTTCGCGGATCGTGAGTGGACCGGCTCCCGTCATGGCCCGCACGATCTCCCATGCGTTTGGGTGTGCCAGCACGCGCCAAAGCTCTCCCGCGCTCTCGAACGAAATGCGGTCGTCTCCAGCCTTACGCTGATTTCTTGCAGTCGCTAGGATGCGGCGCGCTACGTCCTTCTGCGTTTCGATGCCAAGAACCACCGTCCGCATGCTATCTCCGTTCGTTCACGTCCTGCCATCCGCCCCCCTCACTTCACATCCGGGCGCGGGTCGCCGACGAACGCGGCGCGATTCGGCATCTTGATTGCGGCGAGGCTCTTTGCATCGAGCGTCGCAGCGGCGGCAAGCAGCCCGTTCAAATGCAACACATAGGCCGAGACCGCATAGACATCGGTGTCGTTTAAAGATTGCGGCGCGTTCATCGGCATCGCGCGCCTGATATAGTCGAACAAGGTCGGCGCGTAGGGCCAATAGCTGCCGACAGTCTTGATCGGCTTTGGCGAGGCGAGCGTGCCCTGGCCGCCGACGAGGCGATCGCCGATGCCGCCATGTCCCTTGTCGCCATGACAGGACGCGCATTGCTCGGCAAAGATTGTCGCACCGCGCGCGACCGTACCGCTGCCGGGCGGTAAGTTCGAGCCGTCATTGCCGCCGATATCGATGTTCCATGCGGCGATCTCCGCGTCCGTCGCAGCACGGCCGATTGTGTAGCGCTCTTGCGCTTGCAAAGGCGCAATGCACGTCGCCGCAAGGAGTGCGGCGGATGCCGTGCGCATGTTACACTTGCGCATTGGTGACCTCGCCATTCGCTGCAATCCGCCACGGCCAAATTGCGTTGTTGTGATAGAACGAGTTCTCGCCGCGCACGGCGATGAGTTGCGCGAGCGTCGGCTGCACGTAGCCGGTCTCGTCCGTTGCGCGGCTTTGGATCACGACTGGCTTGCCGTCCCAGCGCCAGGGAAAGCGGAATCGAGTCAGTGCGCGCGTTAGGACGGGATCCTGCAATTGCGCTTCCTGCCAGCTCTTGCCTTCATCGACGGAAATGTCGACACGGCTGATCTTGCCGTGTCCGCTCCAGGCAATGCCGGTGATCTCGTGGAATCCCGGCGCGCTCAGCCGCTGCTCGCCGGACGGCCGCGTGATGATCGATTTTGCTTCCATGTAGAACGTGAACTCGCGCGACGAGCCGTCCGCCATGAGATCGGTATATTTCGAGGTTTCCTCGCGCGAATAAGCGGGCTCCGCCGTCACCTTCAGACGCCGCAACCATTTCACGCTCATATTACCTTCGAACCCGGGCAAGAAAACGCGCAAGGGATAACCCTGTTGCGGGCGCAAACGCTCCCCGTTCTGGCTGTAGACAAGCATCGCATCGTCGAGACATTTCTCGATCGGAATCGAGCGCGTCATCGCAGCAGCATCGGCGCCCTCGGCGACGATCCATTTCGCTTCGGGCTTCAGACCGGCTTCCTGCAGCACGAGCTTCAAGCTGACGCCGGTCCACTCGGCGCAACTGACGAGCCCGACAAGATCGGAAGCCGTCTTGCCGTACGGCTTCGTGTAAGTCGGATTGCCCGAGCATTCGAGGAAATAGATGCGCGATTGCGAGGGAAATTGCCTGATATCCTCCATGGTGAAGATCAGCGGCTTCTCGACAAGCCCGTGCAAGATGAGCCGGTGCTGCTCGGGATCGATGTTGGGAATGCCGCCGTGGTGGCGCTCGTAGAACACGCCGTTCGGCGTGATGATGCCGTCGAGGTCTTGCAGCGGCGCGCGGCTGGAAGCGGAGATCATCTGCGCCGCATTCTTCGGCACGTTGCGGACGACGTGCTTCTCGAATTGCGACGGCGTTCCGTAGAGCTGGCTGCCGACTGGATCGCCGGGCGTCTTCATCCATTCGGGAATTTTGGGCGGGAGGTTTTCCGTGCCTTTCCCGATCTCCGCGAGTGCGTCCCCAGCGAGACTGGTTGCGGCAATACCGCCGGCAATCGCGCTTTCGAGAAAACGCCGACGCGATGCGCTTATGGGATGATCGCTCAACTCGCTCATGCCGTTCTCCTCCGTTCCATTATTCCGAATAACGCTGCTCGTTCCAGGGATCGCCGCGATTGTGATAGCCTCGCACTTCCCAGAAGCCCGGATGGTCGCGCGTCGCGAACTCGATCTTCTGCAGCCACTTCGCGCTCTTCCAGAAATAAAGATGCGGGATGACGAGCCGCGCCGGCCCGCCATGCTCCGCACTTAGCGGCTCACCATGCCAGCTATGCGCGACCAGCGCGTCCTCGGCGGCGAAATCGTCGAGCGGCAGGTTTGTCGTGTAGCCGTCGTAGCCCGTGAGGATGACAAAGGCGGCATCGTCCTTCGGCATGACCTTAGTGAGCAGGTCGCGGGTCGCGAGTCCCTGCCATTGATTGTCGTAGCGCGACCAGGTCGTGACGCAGTGGATGTCGGAGACTTCCTGCGTTTGCGGCTGCGCCTGGAATTCCGTCCAGTTCCATGACACGGGACGCTCGATCGCGCCGGTGACGTCGAGCCGCCAATGCGCGCGTGCGATATTTGGCACCACGCCGAGATCGAGCACCGGCCAATCCTTGACGATATGCTGACCGGGCGGCAGTCGCTCCGAATCGGGCCGCGCATGCCGGCCGGTCAGGAATTTCCCTTCGCGCGCCCATTTCTCCTTGGTGCGCGTGAGCTTCGTGTCGGGCGGAAGGGTTGCGTCGTCGCTGCCGCTCATCTCGGCGCATCGGGCTCCGTGCGTCGATCTAACTAGAGCAAATCCAGCGGCGGGGCCAGATACGGGCAGGCACGTTCAGGCGCTGGCGTGCTCGCGCGAAGGATGCGGCTGCCGCGCTTTCGTTTCCGCGACATGGCCGAGCCAGTTGACAAAGAAGCGAGCGGCCGCCGCCTCACCGCCGGCGCGGCTGCGCAACGTCACCGTCGCAGGAAGATGTTCCGCGAGTTCGCTCGTGCGTTTCAATCGCGCTTCTTCGGCAAGCGCACTCAACGCGACACGTGTCTCGTCATCGAAATAATGTTCCGGCAGCGCCGGGCATGTCGGCCGCTTGCCCGTGAGATAGCGGTTCATGTCGCGGCGATATTCGCGATAGAGGCTGTCGCGCTCGTATTCGGGATGGCCCTGCAGGAAGACGAAGAGGCTGCCCTCTTTCTTCAGGAAGGCGCCGACACCGGCGCGATCGGAATGCGTCAACAGCTCGTAGCCGTGTGCGACGAGCTCGTCGGCGTTGAGGCCGTTCAATCGCGAGTGCGGGACAGATAAGGGCCCCGTGATGCCGCGGAGCAACCGGTGATCGGACATGCGCGCGAACTCATAAATGCCGGCGAGCTTGCGCGGCAGCCGCTCGCGTTCGATGCCGTCGAGATGCAGCACCGCCGCGTGCGCGGCAAGGCAAGACCAGATCGTCGAGACCGTGTTGTCCTTGGCCCAATCGATGAGCCGCGTCAGGCTCTCCCAATAGGGCTCATCCCTGAGATTCGCGCAGACCGGTTCGCAGCCGGTGACAACGAGCGCATCGACGGGCGTGTCTCCCAAGGCATCTATTGACGCATATCGCGCCTGCAATTGTGCGCGTGCGGCATCGCCGCGCGCAATCTCAGGCAGATAAAACAAGCTTAGATGCACCTCGACATCGCGCAGCGCTGGCGCGAGCAGCCGCGTGAACTGACGCTCCGTCGCCGCAAGGGCGGCATCGGACATGTTGTTGACAAGGCCGATCGTAATTCGCGCTTTCGCGCGCGACGTGATGCGCGCCATCGCGCTCACTCCGCCGCCCGGACGGCTGCCGCATCCGGGTGCGCCGCTGCAAGCGCCTGGTCGAGATCGGCGATGATGTCGCTTACATGCTCGATGCCGATCGACAGGCGAATCATCTCGGGCGTGACGCCGGCTTGTCTCTGCTCCTCGGCAATCATCTGCCGGTGCGTGGTCGAGGCCGGATGGCAGGCGAGTGACTTCGCATCGCCGATATTGACGAGGCGCTTGATCAGCTTCAGCGCGTCGTAACAGGCGCACCCGGCGGTAAATCCGCCCTTGATGCCGAAGGTGAGCAGCGACGACGCGCGGCCGCCAAGGTATTTTTGCGCCATCGGGTAATGCGGGCTGTCCTCGAAGCCGGCATAATTCACCCACGCGACACGGTTGTCGCTGCGCAGGAATTCCGCGACCTTGCGTGCATTCTCGATATGCCGCTCGACGCGCAGCGCCACGGTCTCGATGCCCTGCAAGAGCAGGAAGGCATTCAAGGGCGAGAGGACCGCGCCGGTCGTGCGCTGATAGACGCTGCGCGCGCGCGCCACGAAAGCGGCCGGACCGAAATGATCGGCATAAACGAGCCCGTGATATGACGCGTCGGGTTCGCAAAACATCGGATAACGCGCCGCATGCGCTTTCCAGGGAAACTTGCCGGAATCGACGATGGCGCCGCCGAGCGTGGTACCGTGCCCGCCCATGAATTTCGTCAGCGAATGCATGACGATATCGGCGCCGTACTCGATCGGACGCAGCAGGATCGGCGTCGCCACCGTATTGTCGACGACGAGCGGCACGCCGTGCGCATGAGCGACGTCGGCCAGCCGCTCGATGTCGCAGATATTTCCGGCGGGATTGCCGATCGATTCGCAGAAGACCGCGCGCGTGTTCTCATCGATCAGCCGCGCAATGTCCTCGGCGCGGTCGCTTGCGGCGAAGCGGCACGCGACGCCTTGTTTAGGCAAGATATGCGAGAACAGGGTATGGGTAGTGCCATAGAGCTGCGGCACCGAGACGATATTGCCGCCGCAATCGGCAAGCGTGATGATCGCGTAATAGAGCGCGGCCTGGCCGGTCGCGACCGCGAGCGCCGCGTGCGCGCCTTCGAGCTCGGCGACGCGGCGCTCGAGCACATCGACGGTCGGATTGCTGATGCGGCTATAGCGGAAGCCGTCAACTTCGAGGTTGAAGAGTGCCGCGCCATGATCAGCGCTATCAAAGGAATAGGCGACCGTTTGATAGATCGGCACGGCGACCGCGTGCGTCGCCGGATCGTGCTCGAACCCGCCGTGGACCGCGATTGTCTCTTTACGCATGACGCTCACTGGGACCGTACTCGAGGCCCGTTCGGCCGATCTCACTGCAAGCATTACGCCGCAGCGGCCTGCTTCATTCCGGGACGGACGGGTAAAATGTACGCGAGTT
>JAFAVH010000075.1 GCA_019242655.1 Methylobacteriaceae bacterium | reverse complement strand
ATAAGGAAAATCGACGCGGTCCGTTAGCCGCGCAGTCAGCGCATGCGCTTCGAGATGGTTCACCGCGATAAAAGGCTTACCAGCCGCCAATGCCAGCGCCTTTCCTGCGGTGAGGCCGACAATGACGCTGCCGATAAGGCCCGGCCCGGCAGCAGCCGCGACGCCATCGATCTGGGAAATGTCTGTACCTGCATTGGCAAGTGCGCGTTCCACCAGCCGGTCGAGAACTTCGATATGCGCGCGCGCCGCAATTTCCGGCACGACACCGCCATATGCGGCGTGTTCGGCGATCTGGCTCATCACCTCGTTCGACAGAATTTCGCCCGAGCCATCCGGCCCCCGCTGCACGATCGCAGCGGCGGTCTCGTCGCAGGTGGTCTCAATACCCAAAATGCGCATTGTTCCCCGAGTCTGAGCAGGCGGGCACACCGATCGGCTGAGCCAATATGCGCGCCGGGAGGCGCTTGGTCCAATTTCCATCCGCCCCGACTTGCTCTAGATGACGCGGCGTACGGGCGCGAGGCGAAAAGCATGGCAGAACGACTGATCCCTACGGGACGGATTGTCACCGTTTTCGGGGGCTCCGGCTTCATCGGCCGGCAGGTCGTGCGCAAGCTTGCCAAGCGCGGCTGGCGCATTCGCGTCGCCACGCGCCGTCCCGACCTCGCGTTTCATCTGCAGCCGTCGGGTCGGGTCGGGCAGATCCATGCAGTTCAGACGAATTTGCGCAATCCCGCTTCTGTGGCGCGGGCGCTGCACGGCTCCGACGCCGCCGTCAATCTCGTCGGCATTCTTGCCGAATCCGGGCGCCAGAACTTTGAGGCCGTGCACGCGTTCGGTGCACGCGCCGTCGCGCAGGCAGTGCACGAGGCTGGGATTTCGCGGCTCGTGCACATGTCGGCGATCGGCGCGGACGAAAACTCGCCCGCGGATTACGCCCGCACCAAAGCGCGCGGCGAGGCGGCGGTTCGTGATATTTTTCCCAACGCAATCATCACGCGGCCATCGATCGTGTTCGGCCCGGAGGACGATTTCTTCAATCGCTTCGCAGCTATGGCGCGTGTTCTGCCGGTCATTCCGCTGGTTGGCGCGGAGACGAAATTTCAGCCGGTCTTTGTCGGCGACGTCGCCGAGGTGATCGCCTGCGGCGTCGATGGCGATCTGCTCGCGGGCAGCACCTGGGAACTCGGCGGTCCGGAGATTCGCACATTGCGCGAACTCGTCGCCTATGTTTGCGCCGTCACCCGCCGCAAGCGTCTGCTCCTGCCGGTGCCTTTCGGCGCGGGGCATTACATGGCTTGGGGAACGGAGACTGCGACCAAACTTTCGCTTGGGATATTTCCGAAAATGCTCGCTGCGACACGCGATCAGGTCAGGCTTCTACGCCAAGACAATGTCGTGTCGGAAGAAGCCGTCCAATCTGGACGCACGCTGAAAGCGCTCGGCATCGAGGCGGAGACGATCGGGGCCATCGTTCCGACCTATCTCTATCGCTATCGCAAGACCGGCCAATATGCGGACGAGCGGCTGACAAGCAGCACGACGCACTAGGCAGGGACGGGCAGGGGCGCTGGTGGTGCGATGCGCTTATGCACGCGCACCATGAAGGCGGTGCCGAAGAGCGGCGTCAGTAGGTTCAAAATCGGGACGGCGAGCAATGCCGCGATGAGCAGTCCGGCGAGGAAAATCCGCACTGGATGGCGGCGGCGGATTGCTCGGACATCCTGAAGGGGCCGATAGCGCAAGGCCGCAAGCTCGAAGAACTCGCGGCTCAGCAGGTACGCATTCGCCACCAAGAACGCGATCGCATTTACACCCGGCACCAGCAGAAGCATGAGCGCGATGAGATTCACCAGTGCCGACAGAAGCGCGAACCGCAGCGCCAGCCAAATCGCGTATCCCGCCGGCAGCGCGCGTCCGATGCGGTCCGGCGGATAAATCTCGCGCTCGACGATTTCCGCGAGCTCGTCGAGGAAAAGGCCGGCAACCAGCGAGGATGTCGGCGCCAGCAGAAAGGCGAGCCCGATGAACAGGCCAAGTCCTGTGATGATCGAGAGCAGCGTCGCGACCCACGGCGTCTGCACGTCAACGAAGTGCAGGACCAGCCGATCGAGACCGAATCCGATAAGAGCGAGCAGAAGAATCGTGAGGCCGAGCGTCTTGATGAACACGGCTCGAAACGGCGGCGCGAAAATCTGCCGGAAGGCAGCAAGAGCATCATCGAGCATCAGCGATGCTCCGCGGCTTTGAACGCCGGCCGCCTATTTCGGCGCCAGGATCATGACCATCTGCCGGCCTTCCATGGAAGGCGCCGTTTCCATCTTGGCGATTGCCGCGGTTTCGTCGCGTACGCGTTCGAGCAGGCGAAAGCCGATGTCCTGGTGCGCGAGCTCGCGGCCGCGAAAGCGCAAAGTGACTTTGACCTTGTCGCCTTCCTCGAAAAAGCGGCGGACCGCCTTCATTTTCACATCGTAGTCATGGTCGTCGATACCCGGCCGAAGCTTGATTTCCTTCACCTCGACGATCTTCTGCCGCTTGCGCGCTTCGGCAGCCTTCTTCTGTTCGAGAAAGCGGAATTTTCCGTAATCGAGGATTTTGCAGACCGGCGGATTGGCATTAGGGACGATCTCGACGAGATCCAGTCCGGCTTCTTCCGCAAGTTGGAGCGCCTCTTCGGTCGGCGTGGAGCCTCTATTGTGGCCCTGTGCATCGATCAATTGCACGGTCGGAACGCGAATATCGCGATTGGTGCGGGGCCCCTCTTTCTGCGGGGCCGCAGTAGCTTTCATTGGACGGCGAATGGCATGGTCTCCGTGTCGATTGCGTTATGGGTCTTAGGGGTGCAACAAAACGCTCCGCAGCCAACGCCACGAAGCCCCTCAATCCCGGAAGGGAAAATCGTGGCTGTGGCTCCGGAAGTCAATGGCGCAGCCTCAAGGGCCGAGCTTGGATGTCGGGACTTTCCAGAGGTGTGACCAAAAACCTGCACCTGCCCACCTTGAGGGACCTTTGATTCCCGATCTTGCACGTGCCGTCGAAGATTTCTGGGCCGCCCGCGCCTGCGGCGAGTTTTTCCCGACTGCTTATTTCGATCGGCTGACGCTCGACGACGCCTACCGCATCCAGCTCGCGCTGATCGAGCGCCGCGTTGCTGCGGGTGAGCCTCATATCGGCTGGAAAGTTGGCCTAACGGCAAAAGCCATCCAGGAACAGTTCGGCTTCCACGAGCCGGTGTTCGGCTGCATCTTGGAGATGCTGCCAAGCGGCCATGTTTTTGGAGCGGCGGAACTGATCAATCCCGGCTTCGAGACCGAACTTTGCATACGGCTCGCGAGAGATCTGCAAAGCGAGGTCTCGATCGAGCAAGTGCGCGACGCGGTCGAGGCGATCCATCCCTCCTTCGAGATTATCGAGACGCGCGGCGACTTTGTGAAACAGATTTCGCTCGCACTTGCCGATAACGCGCAGCAGCGTGCGGTCGTGCTTGGCACGCCAGTGCCGCTTGGCGCGGATATGGCTCTGGACAATGTAGAAACGCGCGTTGAGCTTAACGGGCAGGAAGTTGCCGCGGGCTTCGGCAGTGCGGTTTTGGGCAATCCTTTGAATTCGATCGCTTGGCTTGCCGGCAAACTCGGCCAATATGGGCAAAGGCTGCACGCCGGCGATATTGTGATGACGGGATCGTTCGTGCGTCAGTTTCCGCTATTGCCGGGCGATATTGCAGTGGCAGATTTCTCCGGCATTGGCCGCGTCGAGGTCGCGGTGGCGCAGATCTAGCGTCCGCAGAGGACCGCCACTTCCGTTGGCGGCGACGATAATCTCGCGAATGTCGTTGGTGTGCAAAGCCCGCCATCGCCGGAACAGAATTGCGCGAACGAAAAGCCCGGTGCGCCGGGCGGATTGCGCGTCACGCCGCTCAAAGTGACGATTGCCGTGTCGCCAGGATTGGACAAGGTCACGCATTTGGCGCGGCTGCGCGTACAGACGATGGCCTGCCCCTCGTTGAGCGTTGCGACCGTGCGGGCGCGCTCCGATAAAATATCGAGCTCGGTGCCGCGGACCCCGATCGTCGCCACCGGCGTATTGATTGTGTAGGCGCGCTTGTCCGAGCTGCCGGTCGAGAAACGAAAAGCGCCGCGAACGAGATTGACCGTCGCCTCGCGATAATTGCCGTCACCGGCGAATACAAACTTGTCCAACGTCACCGTCGAGATCGGCCCGACCGCAAGATTGGTGCTGTCGGAGAAGAC
>JAFAVH010000377.1 GCA_019242655.1 Methylobacteriaceae bacterium | reverse complement strand
GGAGTTCGGTCACCCGCGTTTCGGCCGCATCGGGGTACGCGTGCAATCGTTGACGCAGTCGATGGCGGATGCGATCGACTATCCCAATGATTTCGGAGTGATTGTCGCGGAGGTCTCGCCCGATAGTCCCGCCGCCGCAGCAGGCATCAAACGCGGCGAGGTCGTGCAGACGATCAACGGCGAGAGAGTCAGGGATTACAGAAAACTAAATCGCGTGATCGGCACCTCGCTCGGCAAGAAGGTGACGCTCGATGTGTGGAATGCCGGTCAGACGCGAAGCGTGACGGCCGATGTCAAGGAACTGACTGAGACTTTATGGGCTTCCTACACGTCGAACGACGTAAAGTCGCCGACCTTCAGCCAGGTGACCGACTTTGGTTTTGTTCTCGCCGACATTACGCCGGAGCTGCGTGCACAATACAGTCTCGACACCGCTCTTACCGGGCCTGTGGTCACGCGCGTCGTCGATGATTCCGCGGCGAAAAGCGCGGGCGTCAAGGTTGGCGACGTGCTTGTCGATGCGCAGGGAGCGAAACTCAAGTCGGTTGCAGATTTTTCGCAGCGTCTTACCGAGCTTCGTGACAAAGGGCGCCGCAACGTCATGCTTTATGTCGGCGGTGCCGGCGGCGACCGCTGGGTCGCGCTGCCGCTGCAATTATAAATGCGTGTCATTGTCATTCCCGCGAAAGCGGGACTTCTGGAGCAAATGCTGCACACGTTTGGATTCCCGGTCAGCCTTCGGCTGCCGGGAATGACAGCGCGGGCGTGATCCGCAAATTTAATGTTCGCGCCGATTGACTCCGTCTGAATATAATCCTATATCTTCCGTCATTCCCGCCCATCTAGGGCGTCGTCCGGCTTCCGTACCGGGCGATGCGGGCGGGAAGCGGCGCCTGCGGCGCGGACATCGGAATCCGTGTCTCGGGAGGCTCTTGCAAACCGGTGACGCGCGCCGCAAGGCGCGCGGCGCGGAGTAACCCGCCCGTCCGGCAATACGCCCGGTCCGCGGCTCAGATCGCTTGAGCGGGCTTGAGATGGCGGAAACGCCAAACCACGCTCGCGAAGATGCGGGAAGCAAGGGACAGAAATCGCCGCGCATCGGCGCCGGGCGACCGGCACAATAAAAATTAGGATCGGCCGCCCGGCGCCCGTGTCCTTCTATCTCTCCAACACGCGCGATCATCGCGCACCAAGAATGACGCACGTCCGCATTCCCGGAGCCGTCTGACCTCGCATGTTTGCGAGGTCAGCATCAGAAACGGCGAAGTCGGGAACACCCGACTTCGGATGCGGCATCCGGGACCCAGGGCAAACGCAACGAAGGTCTGGATTCCCGCTTTCGCGGGAACGACGGCATCTCGCTTCCGCGAAGCGGCGACGAGAACCCTCAGCATCGTGTGGATTGCTGCGCTCCGCGTGCAATCACGAGGCGCGTTGAAGTTGACCGCAGGCATACGACGCCTACTCTTCGTCCCGGGACAATTCGTTCTGTGAGGGCCACGCCATGCTTGTCCGGTTATCTCCAGTCCTTTCCGCCGTTACCTTGTCTTGCACGCTTGCCGCGAGCGCCGCGTTGTGGGCGTCGAGCGCACAGGCGCAGAGCCCGGCGAAACAATGCGCCGATGAGTGGAAGAGCGCCAAAGCCGGCGGCACCGTGCCGGCCGGCCAGAAGCGCGCCGACTTCATCAAGGATTGCCGCGACAAGCTCGCCGCGCAGCCCGGGGCCGCCGCGCCGGCGACTCCGGCCGCAGCCGCGCCTGCCAATCCGTTGAGGCCGGCGCCGACCGCGCCAGCCGCTTCGACCGCAGCGCCGGCGCCAGGCGCGGCCGATGCGGCGGCAAAACCGAAGAAGCTGATGAGCCCCGGCATGATCGCCTTCCACGAACGCGAGAAGAAATGCGGCGAGGAATGGCGCGCCAACACCGATCAAATCAAAGCGCAGACACCGGGGATCACCTGGCCGAAATATCTCAGCGCCTGCAACAAGCGGCTGAAGGCCGCGGGACAGTAATCGCGGGCGACATTGGGGTTCATAGACACGCTTCAGGCCGGCAGCTATAGCGCTCGCGAGCGCGACAATGTCGCGAGCACGAGCGCAATCTGGAGCCCCATGCCGGCCGACTTTGCCGCCCTACGGCGCACAATGGTGGAGCGTCAGGTCCGCACGTTCGACGTGACGGACCAGGCGGTCATCGCGCGCATGCTCGCGGTGCCGCGCGAGAAATTCCTGCCAGAAAACCTCGCGACATTGGCATATTCCGATCTCGCGCTCGACCTGCCGGTTTCGTCCGGGGCGCCGCGGCGGCTTCTGCCGCCGCTGATTCTTGCGCGGATGGTGCAAGCGGGCGTGGTCCAGCCGCAGGACCGCGTTCTCGATGTCGCCGGTGCGACCGGCTATTCCGCCGCCATTCTTGCCGGGCTCGCGCTGTCAGTGACCGCGCTAGAGGGCGATGCGGACCTCGCCGGGAAGGCGAAAGCCATCCTCGCCGGTGAACCTCTGCCAGTAAACGTGGTGCAGGGCGACCCGACGAAGCCGCCGCCGGGGGAGGGTCCCTTCGACCTCA